>JBJMHD010000091.1:0-2525 GCA_045807565.1 Acidimicrobiales bacterium
CTCAAGCTCCACCAGTGCGGCCTGCCCAAGCTGATGGCGCTCGAGCTCTTCAAGCCCTTCGTGATGAAGGCGCTCGTCGACCGCGAGCTGGCGCAGAACATCAAGTCGGCCAAGCGGATGGTGGAGCGGCGTCGCCCGCAGGTGTGGGACGTCCTGGAGGACGTCATCAAGGAGCACCCCGTGCTCCTCAACCGTGCTCCCACGCTGCACCGCCTCGGCATCCAGGCCTTCGAGCCGGTGCTGGTCGAGGGCAAGGCCATCCAGATCCACCCGCTGGTGTGCACCGCCTTCAACGCCGACTTCGACGGCGACCAGATGGCCGTCCACCTCCCCCTGTCGGCAGAGGCGCAGGCGGAGTCCCGCGTCCTCATGCTCAGCGCCAACAACATCCTGAGCCCGGCCCACGGGCGCCCGCTGGTCACGCCCACCCAGGACATGATCATCGGCGCCTACTACCTCACCGAGCTGGTCGAGGGTGACCTCGGCGAGGGTCGCGTGTTCGGTTCCGTGGCCGAGGCGCTCCAGGCCTACGAGGCGGGCGACATCTCGCTGCACGCCAAGATCAGCCTGCGAGCGAACGGCCACGCCGTCGTCGACGGCGCCGCCGAGGACGAGGCTCCCGCCACCCGGCGGGAGGGCACCCTCGGGCGGTTCCTCTTCGACGAGTGCCTGCCCGATGGCTTCGGCTACATCACCGAGACGGTGAAGAAGAAGCAGATGGGCGAGATCGTCGACCGGCTCGCCAACGACCACACCAAGGCCGAGGTGGCCACCAGCCTCGACGGGATCAAGGACCTGTGCTTCAGCTTCGCGGCTCGCTCCGGTCTCACCATCTCGATCGACGACGTCACGACCCCCACCGAGAAGCGGGCGATCCTCGACGAGCACGAGAAGGAAGCCGACAAGGTCGAGCAGCAGTTCCGGAAGGGCATCATCACCGACGGTGAGCGGCGCCAGAAGGAGGTGGAGATCTGGACCAACGCCACCGACAAGGTGCGGGAGGCGATGGAGCGCGGGCTCTCCTCCAAGCAGTTCAACCCCATCGACATGATGGTGGGCTCCGGTGCTCGAGGGAACATGATGCAGGTCCGCCAGATCGCCGGCATGCGCGGCCTGGTGGCCAACCCCCGAGGCGACATGATCCCTCGACCGATCAAGAGCAACTTCCGCGAGGGGCTCTCGATGCTCGAGTACTTCATCGCCACGCCGGGTGCCCGGAAGGGCCTCGTGGACACCGCCCTCCGCACCGCCGACTCGGGCTACCTCACCCGTCGCCTGGTCGACGTCGCCCAGGAGCTGATCATCCGCGAGCCCGACTGCCAGCGTGAGGGCGACCCCGTCCGTGGCCTGTGGGTGGAGGGCGTCGTGCCCGACACCGCGGGCGAGCGCAGCTACCTCGAGACGCGCATCTTCGGCCGCACCCTGGCCGTGGACGTGAAGCTCTCGGACGGCACCGTGCTCAAGGCGGGCAACCAGATCAGCGAGGAGGACCTCGAGGCCCTCCGCGACGATCCCGAGGTCGACCGCGTCCGGGTGCGCTCCGTGCTCACCTGCCAGAGCGACCTCGGCGTGTGCGCCGCCTGCTACGGCCGCTCCCTCGCCACGGGCAAGGGCATCGAGCTCGGCGAGGCGGTCGGCGTCATCGCCGCCCAGTCCATCGGCGAGCCCGGCACGCAGCTGACGATGCGGACGTTCCACACCGGAGGCGTCTCCTCCGCCACCGGTGACATCGCCGGCGGTCTTCCGCGTGTCGTCGAGCTGTTCGAGGCCCGCAGCCCCAAGGGCAAGGCGATCCTGTCGTCGACGTCGGGTGTCGTCCGCATCAGCGAGGACGAGGGCCGCGGCCGCACCGTGACCGTCGTCGACGACGACGGTGGCGAGAAGGCGTACCCGATCCCGGGCTCCGTCCGGCTCGAGGTCACCGACGGCCAGGAGATCCAGGCCGGCGACCCGATCGTCGAAGGTCCGCGCGATCCCAAGGAGCTCCTCGAGATCAAGGGCGTCCGCGAGACGCAGCTCTATCTCGTCGACCAGGTGCAGCGGGTGTACCGCGACCAGGGCGTGTCGATCCACGACAAGCACATCGAGCTGATCGTGCGGCAGATGACCCGGCGGGTCGCCGTGCAGGAGCCCGGTGACGCCGACTTCCTGCCCGGCGAGCGGGTCGACGCCCGCGTCTACGCCGACACCAACCGCGAGATCGTCCAGGGCGGCGGCGTGCCGGCCGAGGGCCGTCCCGAGCTCATGGGCATCACCAAGGCGTCGTTGGCCACAGACTCGTGGCTCTCGGCGGCGTCGTTCCAGGAGACGACCCGGGTGCTCACCGAGGCCGCCATCGAGTCGAAGTCCGACTCGCTGCTCGGTCTCAAGGAGAACATCATCATCGGCAAGCTCATCCCCGCCGGCACGGGCATGAACCGGTACCGCAGCTTCGACGTGAAGGCACCGGACTACGAGCCGATGGAGTTCTGGAGCTCCGACGAGGACACCGACGGCGACCTCGCCGCCTGGCTCGCCGCCAAGGG
>JBJMHD010000092.1:0-39821 GCA_045807565.1 Acidimicrobiales bacterium
AGCCGGGGGTGGCCACGTGGTCGGCGGCCCGGATCTGGTCCCGGCAGAGCTCGGGGAGGCCGTAGGCGAAGTCCGGGAGCAGGTCGGGAGCGGTGTGCGGGGCGCCGTACCACGCCGGGTAGAGGCTCGGGTCCTGCAATCGGAAGTCGGCCCCGAGGTCCACGAGGTGCCCGACCTTGCCCACGAGCTCCGGCACGATCCCCTGGCTCGCGCCGTGGGGCAAGCCGAGGAACACCAGGTCGAGGCCCTCGAGGTCGGTGGGGTCGTAGCTGGCGAAGGTCAGATGGCCGTAGGCCGCTCCCAGGCTCGGGTAGAGCTCGGCGACCGCCGTCCCGGCCTGGGTGTCGCCCGTCGCCACGCGGACGTCGAGCTCCGGGTGCAGCGCGCACAAGCGCAACAGCTCGGCGCCCGTGTACCCGGACGCACCGATGATCCCGACGTCGACCACCGAGAGATGATGCAACACTGTGCATGAGCATGCAACCTGGTTGCGCCCGAACAACGATCGGTAGCGTCTCGGTGGACATGACGACGCCGCTCCAGCCCGCACCGGGCACTGACACGCTCCTCGACGAGGACACCGACGAGCGCACCGAGACGGGCCCTCCCAAGGCCGCCCACATCGTGAAGACGGCGCCCGGCGAGTCCGCGGTGGCCAAGGTGACCGAGGCGAGGATCTTCGGCTACCCCGTCGAAGCGCTGTGCGGCGAGCGCTTCGTGCCGCAGCAGGACCCCAAGAAGCTCCCCCTCTGCGGCACCTGCAAGGAGATCTACGACCTCTACCGGCAGATGGGCGACGGCGGCCTCTCCGACACGCCTCGCTCCTGAGCCCTCAGTCCTCGCCCTTCTTCCCCTTCCCGCCCTTGCCCTGGTGCTCGGGCGCCGGCTTCTGGGTGGTGGGCGGGCTCGTCGTGGTCGGCGCGACCGTGGTGGTCGTGGTCTCCACGCTGACGGGCACGGTGGCCTCGGAGGGCACGTCGACACCGTCGCGCCCCGCGGCCAGGCCGAACAGCAGGACGATGAGGGCGACCGCGGCGATGGCACCGAGCAGGAGCCGTCGGCGCCACGCCTCCGGGGGCGGCGGGCCCGTCGTGGCCGCGAGGGTCGGGGGCTCTCCGGCGGGATCGGGCGGCGCGTCGACCGGGACGAGGGGCACCGGCAGGACCGCCGTGTGGTCGGCGGCGGTGGGGATCTCGGTGGTGGGCTCGTCGTCGCCGGGGCCGGTGGCCGCACCGACGGGTTCGTCGGCCAGAGGGAGCACGACGAAGGCGCGGCCGTCGTGCTCACCGGCGTCGAGCACGCCGCCCTCCTGGTCCTCGAACGCGGCGAGGTCAGGGGGCGCATCGCCGTCGAAGACGTGCACGGACACCTGGCGCTCCAGGCGCTCGTCGTCGGCCTCGTACACCTCGGCCACCGCGTCCTCCTTCACGAGGCGGAGCAGGTGGTAGCGGTCGTCGAGGCGCTGTCCCACCAGCTGGCCGGGCGCGACGAGCCGATCCATCCCCCTTGCCTACCCCGTCCCACGCCTCGGCGAACCCCACGCCGGTACGGTGCGCCCGTGGCTGATCGGTCGGCGGCGCTGGCCGCCGTGAGCGAGGCGCTCCTCGGGATCGCCGGCGACCTCCGGTCCGACGCCGTCCTGGAGCGCCTGGTCGAGGCCGCCCGGGGCCTGGGAGGCGCGACCTACGCCGCCCTCGGGGTCCCCGACGAGGAGGGCGACGGGTTCAGCCGCTGGATCTCCGCCGGCCTCACCGACGCCGAGATCGACGCCATCGGACCTCTCCCCCGCGACCACGGCCTCCTCGGCGCCGCCCTGCACGATCCGCAGCCCTTCCGCAGCGCGGACGTGCTGAGCGACGCTCGCTTCGGCGGATGGTGGCCGTCGGCGCACCCTGACCTCGAGGCGTTCCTCGCCGTGCCGATCGTGTTCCGCGGCCAGGTGGTCGGCGCGTTCTACCTCGCCAACAAGGACGGTGGGTTCACCGAGGACGACCAGCGCCTGGTCCGAGACCTGGCCGACCACGCTGCGGTGCTCATCGAGCACAGCCGGCTGTACGAGGCCCGGCGGGAGCTGTCCGTGCTCGAGGAGCGCAACCGGCTCGCTCGCGAGCTGCACGACGCGCTCACGCAGTCGCTCTTCGGCCTGCGCCTCCGCCTCGAGGCCGACGACGTGGACGGCGCCCGATCCCTGTTGGAGGACATCTTCGGCGAGCTGCGCTCGCTGATCCTGCAGCTGCGTCCGCCCGACCTGGAGCGGGACGGGCTCGT
The DNA here is from genome assembly GCA_045807565.1 of Acidimicrobiales bacterium. GTDB lineage: Bacteria > Actinomycetota > Acidimicrobiia > Acidimicrobiales > VFJN01 > VFJN01. The sequence goes on from JBJMHD010000092.1 coordinate 2,269, forward strand.
GGCCAGCCTGGCGAAGCACCTCGACGTGGTGGGGCGCACGCATGGGATCGCCACCCGGCTCGACGCCGGAAGCCTCGGCCAGGTGGAGCCCGACACCGAGCAGGCGCTCTTCCGGATCGCGCAGGAGGCGGTGACGAACGTGGTCAAGCACGCCCGCGCCGGATCGGTCACCGTCCACCTCCAGCGCGACGACGGCACGATCTCGCTCGAGGTCGACGACGACGGTCACGGCTTCGATCCGTCCGATCGCGCGATCTCGTCGCGCCGGCTCGGGCTGCTGTCCATGCAGGAGCGAGCCGTCGACCTCGGCGGCTCCCTGGTCGTGGAGTCGGGCGTCGGGAGCGGCACCTCTGTCCGCGCCAAGGTGCCGGCGTGACCGAGCCGATCCGGGTGCTGGTGGTCGACGACCACCCCGTCGTGCGCGAGGGCCTGCGCTCGTACCTCGGGTCGCGGGACGGCCTCGAGGTGGTGGGAGAGGCCTTCGACGTCGCCAGCGCGGTGTCAGCGGCGACCGACCTCCACCCCGACGTGGTGCTGCTCGATCTCGTGATGCCCGGTGGCGGCGGGGTCGCCGCCCTTCCGCTCCTCTTCGCGCTCGATCCTGCCCCGCGGGTGCTCGTCCTCACGAGCTTCGGCGCCGACGACCAGGCCCTCGCCGCGGTTCGGGCCGGCGCGGCGGGATGGCTGGGGAAGGACGTGCCCCCGGCGGAGCTCGAGTCGGCCATCCGCACCATCCATCGGGGTGGCTCGGTGCTCGATCCGGCGGTCGCCAGCCGGGTGCTGTCGGAGGTCGCGCACCCGGCGGGCACCGACGCCGGCCTCGACCAGCTCACCGGGCGCGAGCGCGAGGTGCTGGCGCTGCTCGGCGAGGGGCTCACCAACAAGGAGCTGGCGGCACGGCTCTTCGTGGCGGAGAAGACGGCCAAGACGCACGTGTCGGCGGTCCTGAGCAAGCTGCACCTCTCGGATCGCACGCAGGCGGCGCTCTTCGCCGTGCGCCACGGCCTGGTGGAGTCCTAGGCCTCGCGACCGAGGCACAAGCCATCGCAGGGCCGATGGCGAGCCGCCGACCGCTCCGTACGTTCGGGGCATGACCACCGCAGCCCGCACCGCCATCGTCACCGGAGCCTCGAGGGGCCTCGGTCTCGCCGTCGCCCGCTCGCTCGCCCAGGATGGCTGGGCCGTCGTCATCGACGGGCGCGATCCCGCCGCGCTCGCCGAGGCGACCCGATCCATCCCAGGCGCCCTCGCCATCGCCGGCGACATCTCCGACGAGGCGCACCGCGACGACCTGGCCACGGCGGCGGCCTCGCTGGGCGCGCTCGACCTGGTGGTGCTGAACGCCGGCACCCTCGGCCCCTCTCCGCTCCCGTCGCTGCAGGGGCTCCGGCTCGGCGACCTCCGCGCCACGCTCGAGCTCAACCTCGTCGCGCAGCTCGGCGTCATCCAGGCGCTCCTGCCTCACCTTCGCCCCGGCGCCACGATCGTCGCCATCACGTCGGACGCCGCGACGGAGCCGTACGAGGGCTGGGGCGCCTACGCCGCCGCCAAGGCCGGCTTCGAGCAGCTCGCCGCCGTCCTCGCCGTCGAGCGGCGAGACCTCCGCGTCCTTCGCGTGGACCCGGGCGACATGCGGACGCAGATGCACCAGGACGCGTTCCCGGGCGAGGACATCTCCGACCGGCCCGAGCCCGAGCAGAGCATCCCCGGGCTCCGGGCGCTGCTCGCCGGTCCCTTCCCGTCGGGCAGGTACCGGGTGGCGGAGGTCCCGACACCGCTGGAGGTGGCGTGATGGCCACCCTGGACCTCCCGGAGCGCGTGCTCGACGTGGAGGTACCGCCCGAGCTCATCGCTGACCACCCGGTCGAGGCCGATGGGCGTCGGCGCGACGACGTGCGGATGCTCGTGGCCGAGCGAGCGACCGGCCACCTCACCCACGCCCGGGCCGCCGACCTCGATCGCTTCCTGTGGCGCGGCGACGTGCTCGTCGTGAACACCTCCCCCACCCTCGCCGCCGCCGTCCCCGCCGCCGATGGCTCGGTGGTGGTCCACCTCTCGACCCACCTCGGCGGCGCCCGGTGGGTCGTCGAGGTCCGGACGCCGTGCGGGCGCGGAAGCCGGCCCCACCCCGTCGACCACGCGCACGAGATCCAGGTCGCCGGCGGCGGGACGGTCCGCCTTCGCGAGCCGTTCGCGGGCTGGCGGCTGTGGGAGGCCGACGTGGTGACCCCGCTGCCCCTGCCGCAGTTCCTCGCCGCGCACGGTCGTGCGATCCGCTACGGCTGCACCGACACCGCGTGGCCCATCGCCGACTACCAGACGGTCTTCGCCCGACATCTGCCGAACGACATCGGCCTCGGCTCGGCCGAGATGCCCTCGGCCGGGCGACCGTTCACACCCGAGCTGGTGCGACGACTCGTCGAACGCGGCATCGTGCTCGCGCCGATCACCCTCCACACCGGCGTCTCCTCGCTCGAGTCGCATGAAGCCCCCTACGCCGAGCGCTACCGCGTGCCGGCGTCCACCGCCCGCACGGTGAACGAGGCCCACGCCGAGGGCCGCCGGGTGATCGCGGTCGGCACCACCCCGACCCGGGCCATCGAGACGGATGCCGCGGACGGTCGGGCCAACGCCGGCGACGGCTGGACCGACCTCGTCGTCACACCGGAGCGCGGTGTGCAGGTGGTCGACGGCATCATCAGCGGCTGGCACGAGCCGGAGGCGAGCCACCTGCTGCTGATGGAGGCCGTGGCCGGTCGCCCGCTCCTCGAGTCGAGCTACGACGCAGCCCTGGCCGAGCGCTACCGCTGGCACGAGTTCGGCGACATCCACCTGGTCCTCCCGTAGCGCGGACGACCCCGACCCACGTCTGTGCGGAGACGTCGTCTCGATGCGACGAAAGATCCGCACAGACGTCGGGTTCGGCGTCGCCGCCCCCAGCGCAGTCGGAATACGAGGGCCCCGTGGCCCGTTGATCGATCCTGTGACCCCGGCGTTGTCGATCCTCGACCTTGCGCTCGTCGAGCAGGGCCAGAAGGTCCGCGACAGCCTGGAAGCGACGGTCGTGCTTGCCCAGCACGCCGAGCAGCAGGGGTTCCGCCGGGTCTGGTACGCCGAGCACCACAACATGGACGCGATCGCGTCCTCGGCGACGAGCGTGCTCATCGCGCACGTCGCCGCCCACACCGACAGCATCCGGCTCGGAGCGGGCGGCATCATGCTGCCGAACCATGCGCCGCTGGTGATCGCAGAGCAGTTCGGGACGCTCGCCGAGCTCCACCCCGGCCGGATCGACCTCGGTGTCGGACGGGCACCGGGGAGCGACCAGGTCACCCAGCGAGCGCTGCGACGCGGACCGGCGGCCGCCGAGCACTTCCCGCAAGACGTCCTCGAGCTCCAGGGGTACCTGAGCGACTCCACCCGAGTCCCCGGCGTCGAGGCGACGCCCGGCAAGGGCACGTCGGTACCGATCTACATCCTCGGATCGTCGCTGTTCGGCGCGTCGCTCGCTGCCGCGCTCGGGCTCCCGTACGCGTTCGCGTCGCACTTCGCGCCGGCCGCGCTGGACCAAGCGATCGCCCTGTACCGGCGTGACTTCCAGCCCTCCGAGCAGCTCGAACGCCCCCACGTGATCGTCGGGGTCAACGTGGTCGCGGCTGACACGTCTGCGGTGGCCGAGGCCCACCTGCTCTACGCACAGCGCCGGCGAGTGGCCCGGTTCGTCGCGCCTGGCCGGTCGCTCAGCGACGACGAGGCGGACGCCATCCTTGCCTCGCGGGCCGGCCAGCACGTGCTGCAGATGATGGAGTGCACCGCCGTCGGAGAGCCTCACGCGGTGGAGCGCTACCTCGACGACCTTGCCACCAGCAGCCAGGCCGACGAGCTGATCGTGACGCTCATGTCACCCACCCTCGAGGACCGGCTCCGCTCCGCGGCGATCCTCGGAGGGATCGCAGAGCGATCGGCCGCCTAGCCAGGGCCGCGCCGGACGACCGTCTGGGCTAGCCGCGCAGCGTCGCGGGGAGCTGCGACTGGACGGCGTCGATGATCTGCTGCCGGACGGCGGCCACATCCGCGTCGGTGAGCGTGCGGTCGGCGGCCTGGAGCCGCAGGCTGTAGGCGAGGCTGCGCCGGCCCTCGGCGACGCCCGGCCCGCGGTACACGTCGAACAGGCGCACGCTCCAGAGCAGCTCACCGCCCGCGCCGCGGATGGTGTCCTCCACCGCCGACGCGGGCACGTGCTCGTCCACCTCGAAGGCGAGGTCGATGTCGCTGCTGGGGAACAGGCTGAAGCGCCGGAACAGGCGGTGGCCGTGGGGCAGGGCGAGCACCGTGTCGAGGTCGACCTCGAGGTACGCGACGCGCTCGCCGATCCCGTGGGCGTCGAGCACGCCGGGATCGATCTCACCGACCACACCGACCTGGACGTCACCGACGAGGATCCGAGCCGCCCGCGTGGGGTGGAACCCCGGCACCTCGGCGTTCTCGATCCGGGCGCCGTCGAGGGCGAGCTCCTCGGCGACGAAGTGCCACAGCCGGACGGCCTCCGGCGCCTCGGCGCCGGCCAGCGCCGCCCCGAGGCACTCGCGCTCGTCCGGCAGCTCGGCGTCGGGCGCCGACGGTCGGTTGAAGGTGTGGCCGATCTCGAACAGGCGCACGCCGTGGTTGCGATGCGACCAGTTGTAGGAGACGGCACCCACCAGCCCGGGGAGCAGCGCGGTGCGGAGCACCGACTGCTCCGCCACCAGCGGGTTGGCGATCCTGATCCCATCGTCGGCGAGGCCGCACGCGGCCAGCTCGCCGGGCGCGAGGAACGGCATCGGCATGGCCTCGGACAGCCCGCGCCCCACGAGGAGGGAGCGAAGGCGTCGCCGCTCCGACTGCCGGGGCGACAGCCCACCGATGGTCGCTGCCTTGGGGAGGGTGCGACCGAGCACCGCGTAGCCGTGGTGGCGCGCGATCTCCTCGATCACGTCGATCTCCGTCTCGGAGTCGTACCGCCACGACGGGATGTCGACCTCCAGGTCGTCGCCTGCGGCGGTGGTGGTGAACCCGATCGGGTCGAGCAGCTCGGAGATCCGCTCCGTGCTGAGCTCGGTGCCGAGGAGCTTGGCGACGCGTGCGGTGCGGACGTGCACCCGGGGGCGCAGCGGCAGCTGACCGACCGCCACGGTCGCGCCGTCCTCCATGGGCGCGCCGAGGAGCTCGGCGAACCGGCGCATGGCCAGGTCGACGACCTCGGGGTCGCACCCCTTCTCGAAGCGAGCGCTGGCCTCTGATCGCAGCTTGTGCCGACGCGACGACTTCACGATGCCGATCGGATCGAACCACGCCATCTCGAGGAGGACCTCGGTGGTGCCGTCGTCGATCTCGCTCTCGGCTCCGCCCATGATCCCGCCGATGCCGACGGCGGTGTCGTCGCCGTCGCAGATCAGGAGGTCGTCGGGCGCGAGCGAGCGCTCGACGCCGTCCAGGGTGGTGAGCCGCTCGCCCTCACGGGCGAGGCGCACCCGGAACCCGGGGCCCGCCACCTTGGCGAGGTCGTACGGGTGGCTGGGCTGACCGAGCTCCAGCATCACGTAGTTCGACACGTCGACCACGTTGTTGATCGACCGCATGCCGAGCAGGGCGAGACGGCTGGCCAGCGCCGGATCGCCGGGACCGACGGTGACGTCGCGAAGGACGCGAGCCTCGAAGCGGCCGCAGCGCGCCGGGTCGACGATCTCGACCGACACCGCGCCGATCCGGTCGGCGGGCAGCTTCGTCGGTCTCGGGTCGGGCAGCGCGAAGGGCAGGCGCAAGCGCGCCGCGAGGTCGCGCGCCACGCCCGCGACTGACATGGCGTCGGGGCGGTTCGGGTTGATCTCGAGGTCGTAGAGCACGTCGGGCTCGATGCCCATCGCCTCGGTGAACGAGCTCCCCAGCTCGAGGCCATCGGGCAGGAGGTAGATCCCCTCGTGGTCGCCGCCGAGACCGAGCTCGCGGGCCGAGCACAGCATCCCGTTCGACCAGACCCCGGCCATCTTGCGACGGCCGATCTCCATGCCGCCGGGCATGACGGTGCCGACCGGGGCGAGCGGCACGAGATCCCCGGCCTGCATGTTGAACGCGCCGCACCCCACCTCGAGCGGCTCGCCGTCGCCGGCGTCGACGATCACGAGGTGGATCTTGTTGGCCCCCTCGATCGGACGGGTCTCGAGGACCTTCGCCACCACGATGCCGTCGAGCCCCTCCCCGATCCGCTCGAGCTCCTCGACCGCCATCCCGAGGTCGCTCATCTCCTCCCCGACCGCGACCGGATCCCCCTCGAACGGAGCAAAGTCACGAAGCCAAGAGAGCAGCACCTTCACAGGAGGTCCCCCAGGATCGGGAGGTCGGCGGGGGGCGTGGCCGAAGGCCGCACCCCAGAGCTCCGTGGAGCGCGCCGATGGCGAGCGACGAGGATCAAAACTGGTCCAGGAAGCGGATGTCGTTGGTGAAGAGGTCGCGGAGGTCGTCGACGCCGTGCGCGCTGGCGCCGAGGCGGTCGAGGCCGAAGCCGAAGGCGAAGCCCTGCCACTCCTCCGGGTCGACGCCGCACGCGGTGAGGACGTTGGGATGGACCATGCCGCAGCCGCCCAGCTCGAGCCACGACCCGTCGGGACGGCGGATGTCGTACTCGGCCGACGGCTCGGTGAACGGGAAGTACGAGGGTCGCAGGCGCGAGGTGAAGTCGCCGCCGAAGAACGCCTTCGTGAACGCGTCGAGGGTGCCGGCCAGGTCGGCGAAGGTGATGTCGCGGTCGATCACGAGGCCCTCGATCTGGTGGAACACCGGCATGTGGGTGGCGTCAGGGGTGTCCTGCCGGAACACCCGGCCGGGCATCACCAGGTAGAAGGGCGGTTGCTGGCCCGTCATGGCGCGGACCTGCACCGGGGACGTGTGGGTCCGCAGCACCGTGGACCCCGGCTCGCCCATCTCGACGTAGAGCGTGTCGTACATGTCGCGCGCGGGGTGGTCGGGCGGGAAGTTGAGGGCCCCGAAGTTGTGCCAGTCGGTCTCCACCTCCGGACCCTCGGCGACCGTGAAGCCCATCCCGATGAACACGTCCTCGAGGGTCTCGATCGCCTGCGTGACCAGGTGCAGGTGGCCCGCCCCACGATCGGGCGCCACCTCGGTGAGGTCGAGACGCTCCTCGGCGAGCTGCTCGCGCCGGGCGACGGCCTCGAGCTCGGCACGGCGGCCCGACAGCGCGGTCTCCAGCGCGTCCCGGACGCGGTTCAGCGCGCCGCCGACCTCGCGACGCCCGTCGGCGTCCAGGCCACCGAGCTTCGCCTTGTAGGACGACAGCGCGCCCCGCTTGCCGAGGAGCTCCTGGTCGAGCGTCCGCAGCTCGTCGAGCGTGGTCGCTGCCGCGATGCGCGGACCGGCCTCGACCTCGACGGCGGCGATCTCTTGGAGCATCGAGGACGGATGCTCCCCGCTCAGGGCTCGACCTCGCCAATCGGTTCCGGGCCGACCTCGCCGTCGAGCTCGCGCTCGAACCCGTCGGTGGGCAGCGTGAACCGGAAGGTGCTGCCCTCCCCGACGGTCGACGCGGCCGTGAGGTGCCCGCCGTGCGCCTCCACCAGCCCCTGGCTGATCCAGAGGCCGAGGCCCGTACCCGTGGGGCGGCCGTGGTCGCGCCGGAAGAACTTGGTGAACACGCGCGGGAGGTCGTCGGCCGGGATGCCCTCGCCGGTGTCGCTCACCGCCACCGCCACCGTGTCCGGTTCGACCTCGCCCGTGACCCGCATCGCCTTGGGGCTGCCGTACTTGGCGGCGTTCTCGACGAGGTTGGTGAGCACCTGCTCCACCTTGTCGGGGTCGGCGTACACCCTCGGGACCTCGGGCGGGAACACCACCGTGCAGTCCAGGTCGGTGATCGCCATGCCCACCTTCTCCACCACGGAGCGCGCCAGCTCCGGGAGGTCGACCATCTGCCGCCGGAGCACGAGCCGCCCGGTCTCGAGCCGGCTGATGTCGAGCAGCTCGGTCACCAGGCGCGTGACCCGGTCGGCGTCGTGGTGGACCTGCTCCAACATGGTGCGCTTCTGCTCGTCCTTGAGGCGGTCCCACCGGTTCAGCATCAGCGAGGTGTAGCCCTTCACCGAGGTGAGCGGGCTCCGCAGCTCGTGGGAGACGGTGGAGATGATGGCGATCCCGCTCCGCTCACCCGACGGCCGCATGGCGACGACGATCTTGCCGCCGCCGGTGCGGACGGTGGCGGTGACCGGGACGTCGGTGCCGTCGGGACGCCGGAACACGAGGTCCACCTGGCCCTCGGTGGACGGGAGCCCGGTGCGGAGCGCCGGGGCGCCGCCTCCGCTGCGCACCTCGAACGCCTCGCCGACGGGCTGCCCGACGAAGGCGACGGCGTCGGCGCCCAGCACCTCGAGCGCGGCGGCGTTGAGCGCCACCAGCGTCCGCTCCTCGTCGAGCACGAGCACGGGATCGGGGAGCAGGTCGATCGAGAGGTCGGTCATCGCGCCAGCCGCCGCTGTCTGAGGGACTCGAAGCACAGCACGGCGCCGGCCATCGCCACGTTGAGGGACTCCGACCGGCCGACCATCGGGATCGTGACGCGCTCGTCCACCAGGTCGTCCACGGCGGCCGGGAGGCCGTGGGCCTCGCTCCCGAGCACGAGCGCCACCGGACCGGTGAGGTCCGCCTCGTCGTAGGGCGCACCGCCGTCGACCACCGTCGCGACGCGACGCACGCCGAGCTCCCCCAGCCCTTCCAGCACCGGTCGCACCTCACCTCCCGACGCGATGGGCACGTGGAACAGCGCGCCCGCGGATGCCCGTACGCACTTGCCGTTGCTCGGGTCCACCGAGCTCCCGCAGAACAGTACCGCCGCGGCCCCGGCGGCCTCGGCGGCGCGCACGAGCGTGCCGGCGTTGCCGGGGTCGCCGACGTCGACGAGCACGAGTCCGAGCGGACCCGCTCGCAGCGCGCGGCAGGCCTCCTCGAGGCTCACCTCGACCCGGGCGGCCACCGCGGCGACCCCTTGCGAGGTCGTGGTGTCGGTGGCGCGGGCCAGCACGTCGGCGCTCACCTCGCGCACGGTGGCCCCGGCCTCGGCCGCAGCTCGCACCAGCGCCTCCTGCCCCCCGCTCGTGAAGACCTCCTCCACGGCGACCCCGGACCGCAGGGCCTCGGCGAGGAGGGTGGGCCCGTCGATCACGAACCGGCCTTCCTCCAGACGCGCACCGCGGCGCCCCGAGAGGCGCCGCAGCCGCTGCACGCTGGCATGACGAGGGCCGACCGGCCCCCGCCGGAGGCTCAGGCGGTCTCCTTGGACAGGGCCTCGGTGGCCGTGCTGACCAACGAGCTGAAGGCGTCCGGCTCGCGCACGGCGAGGTCGGCGAGCACCTTGCGGTCGACCTCGACCTCGGCGAGCCGCAACCCGGCGATGAACCGGCTGTAGCTGGTGCCGTTGTCACGGCACGCGGCGTTGATCCGCTGGATCCAGAGGGCCCGGAAGTCGCCCTTTCGGGCACGGCGATCCCGGAAGGCGTAGCGACCGGCGTGCATGACGGCCTCGTTGGCGGACTTGTAGGACCGGCTCTTGTTGCCGTAGTAGCCCTGCGCCCGCTCGAGGACGGCCTTGTGCTTCTTCTTGCTGTGGACGGCGCGCTTGACCCGTGCCATGTCTGTGCTCCTTCGTGGTCGTGGTCAGGCCTACAGGCCGAGCAGCTTCTTCATGCGGGCGTCGTCACCAGGGGTGAGGCCCTTCTCGCCGGTGAGGCGCCGCTGGCGCTTCGGACGCCGCTTCACCATGCCGTGCTTGGTGTTGATCTGCAGGCGCCGGAGCTTGCCGGTGCCGGTGACCTTGAAGCGCTTCTTGGCGCCGCTGTGGGTCTTCATCTTGGGCATTGGGGTCTCTCTGTCTGATCGGAGGCGATCAGGCCTCGCTGGCCTCGTCGTCCGTCTCGGTGGCGTCGTCGGTGGCGTCGTCGGTGAGCTCGTCGCTCTCGGGTGCCTCGATGGGCGTCGGTTCGGTTGGTGCGGCCTCGCCGGTGGCTTCCGCCGCATCGGCCTGCGCCTCCGCGGCGGCGGCGGCGTCGGCCTTCTGCTTGGCGGCCTGGGCCCGCTTGTCCGGCGCGAGCACCATCGTCATGTTCCGGCCGTCGATGCGGGGGAAGATCTCCACCCGACCCACGTCCTTCACGGCTTCCTCGACCTGGTCGAGGATCTTCTTGCCGAGCTCCGGGTGGTACACCTCTCGGCCTCGGAAGGTGAGGGTGACCTTCACCTTGTGGCCCTCAGCGAGGAAGTGCTCCACCTTGCGGGTCTTGGTGTCGAAGTCCCCACCGCCGATCTTGGGCCGGTACTTCATCTCCTTGATGACGACGTTGCTGGTCTTCCGACGGGACTCCTTGGCCTTCTGGGCCGCCTCGTACTTGTACTTGCCGTAGTCCATGACACGGCACACGGGCGGGTTCGCCTGGGCGGCGACCTCGACGAGGTCGAGATCGAGCTCCCGGGCGATGGCCAGGGCTTCGGGCAGCGGCTTGATGCCGATCTGCTGCCCGTCGTGTCCCACCAGTCGTACCTCTCGAGCTCGGATCCGATCGTTGATCCGTGGCTCGCTGTTGGCCGGGGGCGTGGCTATCGCCGAATCCTGTTCATCTAGGCGCTGGTTCCTCCTGTGCGCGGGATGGGTCGTGCTGCCCGTCGACCGCCCCAGAACGAACGGAGGCGGACGCCGCAGGATGCCGACGTCCGCCTGACAGGGTGCGCCGCACAGGTGCGAGGCAAGCCATGAGGATGGGTGTCGACCCGGCGCACCACGTGTGGCCGGGTGGGGGCGAGCCCCACTTCCCGATGCAGTTGTGCCACGTAGGGTACGACCATGCCTCGACGCGCCACAACCTCGGGAGGATGCCCATGAGCCTCTGGACACCGGGCGGTGAGCACCCGGTGGGCCATCCGGGCCCTGACGACAGGCGGGATGGCACCGCAGGACCCGCTGCCGAAGCCCCCGGCCCCGACGATCTGGAGCCGCAGGACCTGAGCCCGGAGGAGCAGGCACAGCTCGAGGCGATGCGTGCGCAGATGGAGGAGGTGCAGGCGCAGCTGCTGTCGGCACCGGCCTCGCTGGTGGTCGTCAACCACGCCATGGGGATCTACGAGCTGGCCGCCCTCCACCTCATGCAGCCCGAGCCGAAGCTGCCGGAGGCGAGCGTCGCCATCGACGCCCTGGCCGCCCTCGTGGAAGGGCTCTCCGGTCGCCTCGGCGAGGACGAGCGCACCGTCCGCGAAGCGCTCGCCCAGCTGCGCGCGGCGTACCTCGAGGTGCGCGCCCGCCAGGAGGGCGACAAGGGCCACACCGCGACGTAGCATCGCCCACACACGGTGAGGTGGACGCCGACCCACCTCAGGGGACACGGGGCATGTCGCAAGCAGCCGACCCGGCCTTGCCGGGCGAACAACGGGGGGCAGACGTCGACGCGGAGCACCTGCGCGCCCTCCTCGCCGACACCGCCGACCTGGCCGCCGTGCTCGACGCCGAGGGGCAGCTGCGCTACCTCAACCGCGCCGGCCGGCGCCTCCTGGTCCTGAGCACCGAGCTCACCGGCCGTCCCCTGTCCGCCTTCGAGGTGGTGGCGGCGGCCGACCTGCGCGTGCTCGAGGTCGACGTGTTCCCCGCGCTGCACCTCGATGGCTGGTGGTCCGGCAACCTCACCCTCGTCACCGAGACAGGCGCGGAGGTGCCCACGCGCTCCACCCTGCGCCTCCACGGTGCCGTGGACGGGGCCACGCCGCAGATCACGTGGGTCGCCCGCGACATCAGCACCGAGAAGGCGGTGTACGAGCGCCTCCACAAGAAGATCTTCGAGGACGAGCTCACCGGTCTCCCCCACCGGTCGATCTTCCTCGACCGCCTGGACCTCTCGTTGCGGCGGAGCCCGGGGGACGATGCCCCCGTCGCGCTGCTGTTCGTGAGCATCGACCGCTTCAAGGAGAAGAACGACCGGTTCGGCCGCGAGGTGGGGGACCTGCTGCTGCGCTCGGTCGCCGAACGGCTCGATCGCCTGCGTGGCCCCACCGACACGCTCTCCCGCTGGGGCGGCGACGAGTTCGTGTTCATGAGCGAGGGCAACGGCACCAAGATCAACGCCGAGGCGCTCGCGGCACGGATCCTCTCGTCGTTCGAGGAACCGTTCCTCGTCGGCACGACCGAGGTCTTCCTGTCCGCATCGGTCGGTGTCTCCACCGCCCCGGCGGGCGACGTCGGCACCGATCAGCTCCTGCGGCAGGCGGACGCCGCCGGACAGATGGCCAAGCAGCGCGGCGGGGCCACCGTGCACCACTACGACTCGGAGATGCAGGCCCGCGCCCACCGGCGCGCCGAGGTGGAGGACGCGCTCCGCGGGGCGACCGAGCGCAACGAGCTCGTGCTGCACTTCCAGCCCGAGGTCTCGCTCCGCACCAACCAGATCGTCGCCGTCGAGGCGCTGGTGCGGTGGCAGCACCCCGACTGGGGACTCGTGGCCCCGGGCGAGTTCGTGTCCGTGGCCGAGAACTCGAACCTCATCCTCGAGCTCGGCACGTGGGTGCTCGCCAACGCCATGCGCCAGTGCGCCCAGTGGCACGCCGGGTTCGGACCGTCCGCGCCCACCGTCGCCATCAACATCTCGGCACGCCAGTTCCTGCAGGACGACTTCGTCGAGCTCGTCGCCACCACCCTCGAGCGCACCGGCGCCGATCCCGGCGACATCTGCCTCGAGATCACCGAGAGCATCCTCATGGACGACGTCGACCTCACCGTCGCCACGCTGCGCCGCCTGAAGGCGCTCGGCGTGCAGCTGGCGGTCGATGACTTCGGCACCGGGTACTCCTCGCTCTCGTACCTCCGCCGCTTCCCGGTGGACGTGCTCAAGGTGGACCAGTCCTTCGTGAGCGGGCTCGGCCACGACCCGGAGGACTCGGCCATCGTCCAGGCCGTCGTCGCCATGGGGCGGGCCCTCCAGCTCACCACCGTGGCCGAGGGCGTCGAGACCGCCCACCACCTCATCGAGCTGCGCGAGCTCGACTGCGATCTGGCGCAGGGGTACCACTTCGCCCGACCCCGCCCGGCCGAGGCCATCAGCCGCATGCTCGAGGCCGGGCCGGACTGGATGCTGGTGACGCTGTAGCGCCTAGCGAGGGGCGATCTGGGCCGCTTCCCAGCGGCCCATGCCGGCGGGGCGAACGGCGAACGTCACCGGTGCACCCACCGCGATCGTGCGAGTGCCGTCCACGATCGCGGTGCAGTGGAAGGGGTACGTCGTGCCGTCGGACTCGATCGTGCCGAGCCCCCGCGGCTCGTCGAACTCGACGACGGTTCCGTCCATCAATGGACGATCTTGGCGAGCGGCAGCTCGATGATGTCGCTCGCACCGGCGTCCTTGAGCGCAGGGATCAGCGTGTTGATGGTGTCCTTGGCCACCACCGTCTCCACCGCGTAGCCGCCGGCACCGAACAGCTCGGACACCGTCGGCGACTTCATCGACGGCAGGAGGGCGATCACCTCGTCGAGGTCGTCGCGTCCCACGTTGAGCTTCACCAGGACCTTGCTGCGCGCCTCCATCACGCCGTCGAGCAGGGTCTTGATCTGATCCATGGCGTGCTGCTTCACCGGATCGGCCGCCGCCGCCGGGTTGGCGATCAGCGCTGTGTAGCTCGTGAGCACCTCGCCGATGACCTTGAGGCCGGCGGCCCGGAGGGCCCGGCCGGTCTCGGTGCCGTCGACGATGCAGTCGACGATGTCGGGCACCTTCGCCTCGGTGGCGCCGTAGGACAGGCGGATGTCGGCCTGGATGCCGTGCTTCTCGAAGAACTGGCGGGTGAGCTCGGGGTACTCGCTCGACACCCGCACCCCCTGCGGGAGGTCGCTGACGTCGGCGTACGGCGAATCGCCGGGCACGGCGAGGACGATGCGGAAGGGCTGGCTCGAGGCCTTGGAGTACTGGAGCTCGCCGAGGATGGTGACGTCGCTGGCGGTCTCCTCCACCCAGTCCCGCCCGGCGATGCCGACGTCGAACAGCCCCTCGGCCACGTAGGTGGGGATCTCCTGCGGCCGCAGGATCCGCACCTCGTCGATCCGAGGGTCGTCGATGCTCGCCTTGTAGTCGACGGTCGACGAGCGCCGGACGTGGAGGTCGGCCGCCTCGAAGAGCTCGAGCGTGGGCTTCTCCAGCGATCCCTTGGGCAGCACGAGGCGCAGCACGAGGGTCGAGGGTAGGCGGTGGTCGCGTCGGCCTGGAAACGCCTATGCCGCCCGCCGACGCCCGGCGCGCCTGGCCCGGTGGGCGTTTCGGGCAACCTGTTGGCATGGCGCCTGGCACCGACGAGGGGGGATCCGCTCCGTCGTCCCTCACCTTCTGGCAGCGTCGAGGGCTCAAGCGGGTCGTCAAGCAGGCCAGGAAGAACCCCAACGAGGCGCTGTCCCCGGAGGACTGGGAGGCGTACTTCCGCTTCTCGGCGCAGCCGAGCACCCGCTTCGGGAAGCGGATCATGCGTGCGATCCCCAGCACGCCGCGGTGCGGGTACTGCGGGGCGCCGTTCGCGGGTGTCGGCGCCCGCATCGTCGGACCCCTCGGGTATCGACCCTCGCGCAAGAACCCCAACATCTGCTCGACGTGCGTGGAGCTGGCGCCGCCGGGCGGGACCACGTTGGAGATCGGGGTGCTGTTCGCCGACCTGCGCGGGTTCACGTCCGACTCGGAGATGCGCACCGCCGCGGAGACGAGCGCGACCCTTCGGCGCTTCTACGCCCACGCCGAGAAGGTCTTCTTCCCGGAGGCGCTGATCGACAAGCTCATCGGCGACGAGATCATGGCGTTGTACGTGCCGAGCCTCGTCACCGGCGCGATGGACGGCGTGCTCGACGACGACGCGCGACAGCACTTGGCGCACGTCATGCTCGGCCACGCACGAGGGCTGCTCGAGCGAGTCGGCTACGGGTCCGGGCGGGCTCCGGAGTTCTCCGTGGGGATCGGCTTGGACTTCGGGGAGGCCTTCGTGGGGAACATCGGTGACAGCGCGGTGCACGACTTCACCGCCGTCGGCGACGTCGTCAACACCGCGTCGCGCCTCCAGGCACGCGCGGCAGGCGGCGAGGTGATCGTCTCCGAGCGACTGGCGCGATGGCTGCCGGAGCCCGTGGGCGTGGAAGAGCGCATCGAGGTCAAGGGGAAGCAGGACCCCGTGGGCGTCCGACGCGTCTCCTGGTTCGCCGGGGACGCCTGACCGGTCAGGCCGGGGGATGGCGCTGCGCGAGGCGCGCCATCTCGACGGCGACGATGGCAGCGTCCTCGCCGACGTTGTGCCCGCCCGGGCCCTCGGAGCGGGCGAGCGCCTGCGCCTCGTCCTCGGTCGCGAGGATGCCGAAGGCGACCGGGACCCCGGTGCTGAGCTGCACCTGCTGCACCCCCGCCGCCGCCTCGCCGGCCACCAGGTCGTAGTGCGAGGTCTCGCCCCGGATGACGCACCCGAGGCAGATCACGGCGTCGACCTGACCCGAGGCCGCCAGGACGCGCGCGCCCATGGGCAGCTCGAAGCTCCCCGGCACCTGCTCGTCGACGACGTGGGCCGGGTCGACACCGAGGCCGGAGAGGCCGCGGCCCACCCCCTGCGCGAGGCGGTCGACGATGTGGGAGTTCCACCGGGCGCGGACGACGCCGATCCGGAGCCCGCTCCCGTCCAGCCCCTCAGGAGCAGCCGCGCCCTTGTCCCCCGCTGTCACGCTGCAGCCGAGCGGGGGGCATGGGGGGCAGAGGCTCCTGCCGGCGCCCCCCATCCGCGAACGGCCGGCTCTGCCGCGCCGTGAGCCGCGGAGCGGGCGGCCGCAGGCCGCACCAGCTGGGTTGGCTCCGAGGAGCTCGCCGCAGGCGAGCGACGAGGATCAGAGCACATCGTCCAGGCCTTCCAGCAGGTGGCCCATGCGCTCGCGCTTGGTGCGCATGTAGGCGATGTTCTCCGGGTTGACCGAGACCACCGACGGCACCCGCTCGGTGATCTCGAGGCCGAAGCCCTCGAGGCCGCCGCGCTTGCTCGGGTTGTTCGTGATGAGGCGCATGGTGGTGATGCCGAGGTCGACGAGGATCTGCGCACCGATGCCGTACTCCCGGCTGTCAGACGGCTGGCCGAGCTCGAGGTTGGCGTCCACGGTGTCGAGGCCGCGCTCCTGGAGGTTGTAGGCGGCGATCTTGTGGCCGATGCCGATGCCGCGCCCCTCGTGGCCGCGCAGGTACACCACGACCCCGTGACCGGCCTCGGCGATGATCTGCATGGCCGAGTCGAGCTGCACGCCGCAGTCGCAACGCAGCGAGCCGAAGGCGTCGCCGGTGAGGCACTCGCTGTGCACGCGCACGAGCACGTCGTCCTCACCCGCCACCGTGCCCTTCACCATCGCGACGTGCTGCTCACCGTCGAGGAGGGACTCGTAGGCGTAGCAGGTGAAGTCGCCCCACTTGGTGGGGATGCGCGCCTCGGCGATGCGACGCACCAGCTTCTCCGTCTGACGGCGGTGACGCACCAGGTCGGCGATCGAGATCATGAGCAGGTCGTGCTCGGTGGCGAACCGCTCGAGCTCGGGGACGCGAGCCATGTCGGTCTTCTTGTCGTCGACGATCTCGCACAGCAGCCCAGCGGGGTAGAGCCCGGCCAGCTGGCAGAGGTCGATCGTGGCCTCGGTGTGGCCGGCGCGCTTGAGCACGCCACCCTCTCGCGCCATGAGCGGGTTCACGTGGCCGGGCCGGGCCAGGTCGCCGGGGCGGGTGGCAGGATCGCAGAGGGCTCGCACGGTGGCGCAGCGGTCGTACGCCGAGATCCCCGTGGACGTGCCGTGGCGGTAGTCGACGGTGATGAGGAACGCGGTGCGCTGGCTCTCCGTGTTCTGCATCACCATCGGCGGCAGGTCGAGCTCCGAGGCGCGCTCCGCCGTGATCGGGGTGCAGAGGTAGCCAGAGGTGTGGTGGAGGAAGAACGCGACCTTCTCCGGCGTGGCGAACTCGGCCGCCATGATGAGGTCGCCCTCGTTCTCACGGTCCTCGTCGTCGACGACCACGAGGATCTCCCCGCGTGCGAAGGCGTCGATCGCGTCTTCGATCCGAGCAAACGGCATCTCAGCCATCCTTCCAGGCGAGCAGTCGCTCGACGTACTTGGCGGTGACGTCCACCTCGAGGTTCACCGGATCACCCGGACCCTTGTGCCCGAGGGTGGTGACCTCCATCGTGTGCGGGATCACCGCGACCCCGAACCCGTCGTCGTGCACGGCGGCGACGGTGAGGCTGATGCCGTCGACCGTGATGGACCCCTTCTCGACGACGTAGCGCAGCAGGTCGCGGTCGCACCGCACGCGCAGGTCGGGGGCCGCGGTGACGAGCTCGCCGACGCCGTCCACGTGGCCCTGGACGAGGTGGCCACCGAGCCGGTCGCTGAGGCGCACGGGTCGTTCGAGGTTCACTGCGTGCCCGGCTTCGAGCGCGCCGAGCGCCGTGCGGGCGTAGGTCTCGTCCACGACGTCCGCCTCCCACCAGCCGTCCTCGGTGCTCCACGCCACGACGGTGAGGCAGGTGCCGTTGACGGCGATGGACGCACCCAGCTCGACGTCCTCGAGCACGGTGGCGGCGGCGATGCGCAGGCGCTGGCCCTGGCGCGAGACGACGGTGCCCAGCTCCTCGACGATCCCTGTGAACACGTCAGCCTCCCCCGTCGAGGTCGATGCGCAGATCGTCACCCAGCCGGGCGACCGACAGGATGCGCCCGCGCCACACGTCGCCGATCGAGGCCGCGCCGGCTCCGGCGAAGAGGCCGCGGCCGTCGTCGCCGCCGAAGAGCACCGGGGCGAGGTACAGCACGTAGCGGTCCACGAGCCGCTGGCGGTGGAACGCGTGGGCCACGCCGGCACCGCCCTCGACGAGCAGCTGCAGGTGACCCTTGGCGCCGAGCTGCTCGAGCAGCTCGGTGAGATCGCCACGGTGCTCGATGCACGGGCGGACCTTGGCGCCCGCCGGCGCCTCCCCCAGCACGATCCGCTCGGGATCGCCTCGCGGGGACGGCGCACCGCGCACGGTGAGGCTGGGGTCGTCGGCACGCACGGTGCCCGCCCCCACGAGGATGGCGTCGCTCTCCGCGCGCAGCGCGTGGGCATCGGCTCGGGCGTCCGCCCCGGTGATCCACCGGCTGGTGCCGTCGGGCGCGGCCGTTCGCCCGTCGAGCGATGCCGCCAGCTTGAGGACGACGTACGGCCGGCCCGTCCGACGGTGGTGGAGGTAGGGCGCCAGCAGCCCGGCGGCGTCGTCGGCTCGGACCCCGACCTCCACCTCGACGCCCGCCGCTCGCAGCCGATCGAGGCCGCGGCCCGCGACGTTCGGATCCGGGTCCTCGAGGGCGACCACCACCCGCGCCACCCCGGCCTCGATGAGAGCGTCAGCGCAGGGCGGCGTGCGCCCGTGGTGGGAGCACGGCTCCAACGTCACCCAGGCGGTGGCACCCCGGAGGTCGTGGCCGCCGGCGGCGGCCAGCGCGGCCGCCTCGGCGTGCGGTCCGCCGACGGCGGCGGTGGCTCCCTCGACGAGCGTCCCGTCGCGAGCCTCGATGACGCACCCGACCCACGGGTTGGGGGGCGTGACGGCGCGCACGGAGCGGGCCAGCTCCAGCGCTCGGTCCATGCGCTCGACGTCCACGGCCGGGGTCATCGTCGCCATCCTAAGCCGCAAAACTAGAACGTGTTCTAGTTTTGGGTCAGTGCGGATGCTCTCCGGCCAGGAGCTCGAGGGCGTGGGGCACGACCTCCAGCACGGCCTCCAGCGTCTCGACGCAGCCCGCCGTCGACCCGGGCGTGTTCAGCACGAGCGCCTGGCCCCGGGTGCCGGCGACCGCTCGCGACAGCCGCCCCAGCGGGCTCACGAGCCGCATCGCCTCAGCCAGGCCCGGCGCTTGGCGCTCCACCGCCTGGAGCGTCCCCTCGGGTGTGAGGTCCCGCGGGCCGAAGCCCGTGCCGCCGGTGGTGACCACGAGACCGGCGAAGCCGTCGCACGCGCTGCGGATGGCGTCGGCCACCGACTCCACACCATCGGGCACCACGGTGCGCTCCACGACGGTGTAGCCCGCTCCGGTGAGGTGCGCCTCGAGGGCGGCACCGCTCTTGTCGTCGCGGACCCCCGCGACGACACCGTCGGACACCGTGATCACCTTCGCCGGGCGCGCCACTGCGCCAGTCTGCCCGGCGAAGCCGGGCCGACTGGCGCAAGCAGCCGTCCTGCGGGTGGGTCAGCGGGTGAGCAGCTCGCGGTCGTCGTCGATGTCGACGCCGTTGCGCCGGAGGCGGCGCGACCGCCACACCGGCAGCACCATGGCGGCGAGCGCCACGAGCGCGCCGAGCAGCACGAGCATCCAGCCGAAGTCCTCCTCGACGGCGAGCTCCTCGGGCATCGAGGACGTCGCCGCACCGATGAGCACGCCGCAGATCATCATCGCGGCGCCCACCAGGACGCTGAGCGCACGGCCCCACGCCCCGGTGCCGGCGAGGATCAGCAGCACGCCCGTGCCGACCTCGGCGAGGCCGAGCCATGCGGTGTGCGTGAAGCCGAGGACCTCCACCGTGGGGGTGGCGAAGCTGCCGTCGATCCCCGCTCGGACCATCGCCACGACGCCCAGGGCGACGAGGCCGATGCCGACGATCAGGGAGATCAGCTGGCCGGGAGCGAACGTCCACGTGCGCTCCCGGATCACGACATCATCGCGGTCGGGCCGCTCCACGATCTCCGGATCGCGGTCTCGGCGTGCGATGTACGAATCGTCGGTGTCGGATCGGTCCACCACATCGGTGTCGTCGACACGATCCCGGTCATGGGTGCGATGGAGAATGCTCATCGTGCATCCCTTCGTTGAGGCCGCCCGGGGGGGTGTTCCCGAAGCGTCGCCAGGTGATACGACCTGGCGCCCGCCGATCGGGTGGTGCGGGGAGCCCAGCCAGCGTCAGCCGAGGCGGAAGCGAGCGAGGTACATGCCATCGGTGTCGCTCACGTCCGGCAGCACCTGGTGGCCGACCGCGTCGACCGTGCTGGGCCTGGACCAGGGTGGCCCGGGCGGTGGTGGCAGCACCTCGAGGATGTCGTGCCGTCCGTCGAGCAGGTGCTGTGCCACGTCAGGCCCTTCGGCGGCGGTGAGGGTGCACACGGAGTACACCAGCACCCCGCCCGGCGCCACGAGGGCCGCGGCGGCGTCGAGCATCCTGCGCTGGAGCTCGGCGAGCCGCTCGGGCGCCTCGGGGTCGACTCGCCACCGGGCGTCGGGGCGCCGACGCAGCGCGCCCAGGCCGGAGCACGGGGCGTCGAGCAGCACGCGGTCGAAGGATCGTGGTCGCAGGGCCGGCATCGCGGCGTCGGTCACCAACAGGGGCAGCGATGGCGCGTTCTGTCGGATCAACCCGGCGCGCCCCGCACGCACGTCGCACGCGACGACCACCGCTCCGGAGGCAGCCATCAGCGTGGCCTTCCCTCCCGGCGCCGCGCACAGGTCCGCGACCCGCTCCCCGGCGCGGGCCTCGACCGCCCCAGCGACCCACTGGCTGGCGAGGTCCTGCACATAGCCATCCGGGCGCTCGGTGACCGCCGGCGGCCGGTTCATGTGCTCGAGGACACCGAGGGCGGCCTCGCCGAGGTCCTGGTGCAGCCGGTCGACGATCCAATCCGGGTAGCTCAGCCGGGTGGCGACGTCGGGCCACGTGACGTCGCTGTCGGCGACGCGCCGCAGCACCGCGTTCACCAGGCCCCGCGCCCGCTTGGGCGCCACCTCCACGGTCTCGCCCACCGCGGCGTGCGGGGGCATCTGGAGGACCTGGAGCTGGTACGCACCGAGGCGCAGGGCGTTGCGGACCCGAAGGTCGAGCGGACGGGCGACGAAGCGATCGACCAGGAAGTCGCACGCTCGCTTCATCCGGGTGGTGCCGTACACCAGCTCGGTGACGAAGTGTCGGTCGCGGGGCTCGAGCTCGGAGCGCTGCAGCAGCTCGGGCAGCAGGAGGTTGGCGTAGGCCCCGTCGCGCTCGATGCGATCGAGGGCGTCGAGGGCCAGCAGGCGCGCGGAGGTCACGAGCCGAGCGGATCGCCGGAGCGGAACCGCGCACCGTTCGCCCAGGCGGGCGCCGCCATCCGGGCCTTGCCCTCGGGCTGGACCTCCACGAGCTCGACCTCGCCGTCGACGGCTGGGACGCGAGGACCGTCGCCGGTGGGCGGGACGCGCGTGCTCCACACCTTGAGGCGCTTGCCTCGGTGCGTGGTCCAGGCATCCCCGAGGCGAACCCGCCGATGGACGTCGATGGCCGGGCCGCTCCAGTCCAGGCGCCGATCCTCGGCGGTGAGCTTGTCGGCGTACGTCGGCTCACCCACCTGGGGGGTTGCCTCCCCGATGCCCTGGCGCAGCGACGTGACGAGCAGCCTGGTCCCCTCCTCGACCAGCCGTGCTCGCAGCTGCTCGAGGGTGTCGTCGGGGCCGATCGGCTGCTCGGTGCGGCGATAGGTGCCTCCCGTGTCGAGCCCCTCCTCCACGGCCATGAGGTCGACGCCCGTCACCTCATCGCCGGCGAGGATGGCGCGCTCGACCGGCGCCGCCCCGCGCCAGCGGGGCAGCAGCGAGAAGTGGAGGTTGACCATCGGCACCGCTTCCAGCACGTGCGGGCGGATGAGGCGGCCGAAGGCCACCACCACGCCCAGCGGCACGTCGGCGTCGATCACGTCGTCGACCTGGTCGGTGACCGTCAGGCCCAGCTCGAGGGCGGCGGCCTTCACCGGTGACGGAACGAGTGCGCTGCCACGCCCCCGTCGTCGGTCGGGCTGCGAGACGACGAGCGCGACGTCGACGCCGTCGTCCACGAGGGCGCGCAGCGGCGGGACCGCCAGCTCCGGCGTGCCGAGGTAGGCGACCCGGCGGATGGGTCCCTCGGGCGGGACGGCGATCGCCACCCCGCTATCGCAGGCTGAAGCCGCCGCCTCGGGCGGAGGGCGTGGCGACCTCGGCATCGGCCAGGTCGGCGGCGGTGAGCCGCTGCTCGCGGATGATCCGCATGGCGGCCTTGCGCGAGCCTTCGTCGAGCCGCTCGATGAACAGCACCCCGTCGAGGTGGTCCATCTCGTGCTGGAACGCCCGGGCGAGCAGCTCGTCGGCTTCGATCGACACCTCGTTGCCGTCGAGGTCGTAGCCCGTGAGGTGGACCTCCTTCGGGCGGATCAGCTCGAAGGCCAGGCCGGGGATCGAGAGGCACCCCTCGTCGTAGGCCCACTCGCCGCGGCTCTCGGCGATCTCGGGGTTCACGATCGTCATCGGCCCCTCGCCCACGTCGTACACGAACAGCCGCTTCTGCACCCCGACCTGCGGCGCGGCGAGGCCGAGACCGGGCGCGTCGTACATGGTGGTGAGCATGTCGTCGGCGAGCTTGGCGAGCTTGCCGTCGATGTCGGTGACCTCGGCCGCCCGCGCGCGCAGCACGGGATCGCCGATCACTCGGATCTCGTACGGGGCGGCCACCCCGCCAGGGTACCGGTAGGGAGGAGCCGAGCCGATGGGCGAGGCGACCAGGTGGCAGCGCATCTCGTAGGTTGCGGCGATGGCCGAGCCCGCCCGGCCGGCGTCCGGGCACTACTTCGATCAACGCCCGTCGGCCCGCTCGGCCCCCGGCGAGGTCCGCCTGGACCTGCCGGACGTGTCCCTCACCCTGGCCACGGATCGCGGTGTCTTCTCGCCCGACCGCATCGACACCGGCACGAAGCACCTGTTGCTGGACGGCCCGGCACCGGCCGCCCGCGGCACGCTCGTGGACCTCGGCAGCGGTTACGGACCCATCGCGTGCGCGCTCGCGGCGCGCTCCCCCGGCGCGACCGTCTGGGCCGTGGAGGTGAACGAGCGCGCCCTCGGCCTCTGCCAGGCGAACGCGGCGCGGCTCGGCCTGGCGAACCTGCACGCGGTGACGCCGGACGGCGTTCCCACCGACCTCGTGGTCGACGAGCTGTGGTCGAACCCTCCCGTCCGCATCGGCAAGGCGGCGCTCCACGGCCTCCTCCAGACGTGGCTCGGTCGGCTCGCCCCCTCCGGTCGGGCCCTGCTGGTGGTGCAGAAGCACCTCGGGGCGGACTCGCTCCACCGCTGGATCGACGAGGTGGGGTACCAGGTGGACCGCCTCCAGTCGCGCGCTGGGTACCGCATCCTCGAGGTGCACCGGGCGTGAAGCAGCTGGACGGCACCGGCATGAAGCGCCTCCACCGCGACTGGCGCCGGCGCACCTCGCGGCGCCTCGGCATCATCCTCGACGACGTCCAAGGGCCCTTCAACGTCGGAGCGATCATCCGCACCGCCGCCGCGCTCCGTGTCGATGACGTGTGGCTGGCGGGCCGGACGCCGCGTCCCGAGGACCCGAAGGTGGGCAAGACCGCGCTGGGCACGGATCGCTACCTGACGTTCCACCGTGCCGAGACGACGATCGAGGCCATCGATGCGGCGCGGGCGGCGGGCTACCGCGTGGTGGCGCTCGAGCTGGCCGACGCGGCGCGGCCGCTGCACGAGCTCGACATGGCCGACGCCACGTGCCTGGTGGTCGGGCACGAGGACCGCGGCTGCACCCCCGCCACGCTCGAGGCGTGCGACGAGGTGGCGTTCCTGCCCCAGCTCGGGCGCGTCGGCTCCCTGAACGTCGCCACCGCAGCATCGATCGCGCTCTACGAGCTGCGGCGCGGGGAGTGGGTCGGCGCCGAGGCCTGAGAACTCCCGCCCCGCTCGAGGGGTGGCAGACCTAGCGTCTCGGCCATGGTCGACCCGGTGGTGCGCACCCTCCGCGAGGACGAGCTCGTCGAAGCGTCCCGCATCGTGAACCGGGCCATGCTCGGCTCGGTCACCGACGAGGTGAACCAGGGCTGGGCATCGCTCATCGACACGAAGACCTCCTTGGGCGCGTTCTCGTCCGCCGGCGAGCTCGTCGGCTTCGCTCGCGACTTCGACGCCCAGCTGGCCGTCCCGGGCGGGGCGGACGTCGCCGCCGCCGGGGTGACGGCTGTGGGCGTGCTCTCGCACCACCGGCGCCAGGGCCACCTCACGCGGCTGATGGAGACCCAGCTGCACGCCATGGCCGACCGCGGCGTGGCGGTGGCCCTCCTCGTGGCGGCGGAGTGGCCCATCTACGGGCGGTTCGGGTACGGCCCGGCCATCGACGCATGCGGCTTCGACATCGACGCCCGCACGACTCGGTTCACGGCGGCGCCGAGCGGGTCGATCGAGGTGGTCTCGCCGGAGGCGCTGCGACCCGAGCTCGAGGCGGCGCACGAGCGACGACGCCGGCGGACACCCGGTGCGATCAGCCGGGCCGCCGATGTGTGGGACACAGTCGCCGGCATCCGCTCGTGGCCCGGTCAGCCGCACGAGCCCGGTCCGCTCCGGGGTGCCCTCTGGCGCGACGACGAGGGGACCGTCCAGGGCGCGGTGGCCTACAAGGTCATCGACCACTGGGACCGGAACCGCCCGGCCGGCAAGGTGGAGGTCACGCTGCTCGTCGGCGCCACCGCGGAGGCGGAGCGCGAGCTGTGGCGCCACCTCTGCGAGATCGACTGGATCGTCACGGTCAGCGCCAGCAACCGGGGGGTCGACGACCCGCTGCCGCTGATGCTCGCCGACGGCCGGGCCGTCGCGAGGGTCGACGTGTTCGACTGCATCTGGGCGCGGCTCCTCGACCTGCCGGCAGCGCTCGGCAGCCGCCGATCGCTCCACGCCGACCGCGTCGTGGTGGAGGTCGCCGACGGCCAGGGCATCGCGTCCGGACGGTGGAGCATCGAGCTCGGTCCGGACGGGGCGGAGGTGAAGCCCAGCGACGCCCGCGCCGACGTGGCGCTGCCGGTCGGTGCGCTGAGCGCGGCGTTCCTCGGCGGACGGTCCGTGCGGCGCCTGCACGAGGCGGGCGCGCTGGACGAGGGGACGCCCGGCGGCGTCGACCGCCTCGACGCCCTGCTCACCACCCCGACCGCACCATGGTCCCCCACCACCTACTGACGCGCGAGAGTGGCCGTCAGTGCCGAAGCGAGGGGGAGCCGATCCCGGCCCGCGCAAGGGGCGCGTCACCGGGATCGGTGGCGTGTTCTTCCGCGCCAAGGACCGCGTCGAGCTCGCCGCCTGGTACCACGCGGTCCTCGACCTCCCGGTGACCGACACGGCCAGCGCGCAGCTGGGCGACACCGTGTGGGCAGCGTTCGACGCCGACACCACCTACTTCGGGCCGAACCGCCAGGCGTACATGGTGAACTACCGGGTCGACGACCTCCCGGCGATGCTGCACCGGCTCCGCGCGTCGGGGGCCACCGTGTCGCCCGAGGTCCAGGAGGACGACTACGGCAGCTTCGCCTGGGCCGAGGACCCCGAGGGCAACCGCTTCGAGCTGTGGCAGCCCGCCCCGGAGGGGTAGCCGGAGAAGGGTGAGAGACGCAGGCCGGAGGCGAGCCGGCTTCGCCGGTCGCCGGGAGGCACCTGCGGAGGGCGGTCGGAGCGACGCGACGCCCGGAGGAGGCTAGACACGCAGCGGGTCGACCTCGACCCGGAGCCTCCCCGGCGGACGTGGCGTGGCGGCCAGCGCGTCGCAGAGCGTGCGGTGATCGGAGGCGCGGAGCCACCATCGCCCGGCGTCGGCGGCCACCACCTCGACACCGACCGGCCCGCCGAGCTGCTCGATGAAGACGGAGGCGGCCGGGCCGGACACCTCGGCCATCGCGGTGTCGGGTGGGAAGCGCAGGAGCGAGCGACGAGCGCGCTCGGCCTGGGTCACGAGCCCCACGTCGGCGCGCACCGCGGCCTGGACGACCTCGTGGTCCGGGAGCCGGGTCTGGAGCAGGAGCCGTCCCGACGCTCGGTCGCGCGGTGGCGCGGAGGCGGCGGCGACGCGTGCGGCACGAGCCACGAGGGCGAGCGCCTGCTCTGCCGCGCGGTAGCGCGGCGCGAGCAGCTCCTGGTCCAGATCGAGGAACGCCACGACGTCGGCCCGATCGATCCGTTGCAGCACGGCCTCGGTGCCCACCACCACCCGCTCGCGCGGCACCTCCGTGCTCGACGCCGTGACCTCGCCCACCGGCTCACCGGCGAGGGCCTCGAGCTCCTCGCGCACCCGGCTCACGCCAGCGCGGGCGTTGCGGAACCGGGTGGCGCCGCACACCGTGCACACCGGGGGCCGGGTCGCCGCGCAGCGCGGGCAGACGAGGTCGTCGGCGGGTTGGTGCACGGCCGCCTCGCACACCGCACAGCGAGCGAGCTCACCGCAGGCGCGGCACGCGAGGAGCTTGGCCCGGCCGGTGCGGTTGAGCACGCACAGCACGCGGCCGCCGGCGCGCACCTGCTGCGCGAGCGCTCCCGACAGGAGGCCGTGGCGAGGGTCTTCCTGCCGCTGGTCGACCACGTCCACCACCGGCCAGCCGGCACGGTCGCGCGCACGGTCGGCGGCGTGGAGCTCGCCCCAGCCCAGCGCCTCGAGGGTCGGGCACGGGCTGGTGAGCACGCAGGGGACGTCGGCGCGCCGCGCTCGCTCGATGGCGACGTCGCGCGCGTGCCAGGTGGGCGTCTGCTCCTGCTGGTGCGCCTCGTCGTGCTCGTCGAGGACCAGCACGCAGGCCAGGTCCCCCACCGGCGCCCACGCCGCCGCTCGGGTGCCGACCACGGTCGTCCCGGCGGCCCCGCGCGCCCAGTCGGCGGGATGGGCCGCCACCGGCACCCCCGCCCGGCGCAGGCGTGCGGTGATGGTCGACGCGAGCGGAGCGGACGGGCAGAGCACGAGGGCGTTCCCCTGCGCCGCGCCCGCCAGCGCCACGTGCACGAGGTTCGTGGCGGGCGGCAGCCGCAGGACCGAGCGCGGCCCCCCGAACGCGGCGGCGAGCAGGGCGTGCTCGGGCGCGGCCGGTGGGTGGGCGGGGGCGGGCGCCGGCAGCTGGGCGACGACCCGGTCCGGTGAGGCCGTCCTCAGCAGCGACGCGGGCCGGCCCGCCCAGCGCCAGGCGGCCCAGCTCGCCAGGTCGATGAGCTCCGGCGGCGGTCCGACGCCGCTGCGCTTCGCCAGGGGGCGGAGGGTGACCCCCTCGGGCGACTGCACGCCCACGGCGACGATCCAGCCGCCGACGCGGCGGCCGTGCAGCTGGATGCGCACCACGTCCCCCACGGCCACCTGGTCCCGAAGGGCCTCCGGGACCAGGTAGTCGAAGGTCTTGTCGATCGCCGGGACGTCCGGGAGCACCCGGACGACCAGCACGTCAGGAGCGGGCAGCGCGCCGGAGGCGGCTGGCTTCGCCACGCCGCCGAGAGGCACTTGCGGAGGGCGGGTCGAGCGGAGCGAGGCCCGAAGCAAGCATCAGGAGAGGCTCAGTGCGCTCTTCAGGTCGCCCACGCGGGTGGTGTGCTCCCAGGTGAGGTCCTTGTCCTCCCGACCGAAGTGCCCGTAGGCGGCGGTCTTCTGGTAGATCGGCCGCCGCAGCTCGAGGTCGCGGATGATGGCGGCGGGTCGGAGGTCGAACACCTCGCGCACCGCCTCGCTGATCTTGAGCGGATCGACGTTCTCGCTGCCGAAGGTCTCGATGAGCACCGACACCGGCTGGGCGACGCCGATGGCGTACGCCACCTGCACCTCGCAGCGCCTCGCCGCACCCGCGGCCACGACGTTCTTGGCGACCCACCGGGCGGCGTAGGCGGCCGAGCGGTCGACCTTCGACGGGTCCTTGCCGGAGAACGCGCCACCGCCGTGGCGGGCGGCGCCGCCATAGGTGTCCACGATGATCTTGCGGCCGGTGAGGCCGCAGTCGGCGTAGGGGCCACCCAGCTCGAAGCTGCCGGTGGGGTTCACCAGCACCCGGACGTCCGAGGTGTCGATGTCGCTGGGCAGCAGCGGCGTGATCACGTGCTCGATCAGGTCGGGCTTGATGAGCGTCTCGCTGTCGATCCCCGGCTGGTGCTGGGTGGAGATGAGCACGGTGGACAGCCGCTTCGGCGTGTTGTCCTCGTAGTCGACCGTGACCTGCGTCTTGCCGTCGGGGCGCAGGTACGGCAGCACACCGCTCTTGCGGACCTCCGCCAGCCGCTCGGCCAGCCGGTGGGCGAGCCAGATCGGCAGCGGCATCAGGTCCGGCGTCTCGTCGACGGCGTACCCGAACATCATGCCCTGGTCGCCCGCGCCCTGGCTGTTGAGGATGTCCTCACCTGACACCCCGGAGCGGGTCTCGAGGGCGGTGTCGACGCCCTGGGCGATGTCCGGCGACTGCGGGTCGATCGAGGTGATCACGCCGCACGTGTTGCCGTCGTAGCCCATCGATTCGCGGTCGTACCCGATGCCCTTGATCGTCTCGCGCACGATCTGCGGGATCTCCACGTAGGCGTTCGTGGTGATCTCGCCGGCGACGATGGCGAGGCCGGTGGTGACCATCGTCTCGCACGCGACTCGCGCCATCGGGTCCTCGGTGAGGATGGCGTCGAGGATCGAGTCCGAGATCTGGTCGGCCATCTTGTCCGGGTGGCCCTCGGTGACAGATTCCGAGGTGAAGGTCCACTGGCGGGTCACGGGTTGCTCCTTGTGTTCGAGACTGCGTCGAGGATGGCGCGGGCGATCGCCCGCTTGTCGGTGAGGGGGATCTCCTCGGCGGCGCCGTGGGCGTCGAGGATCACCACCGCGTTCGTGTCGTGCTCGAAGCCCACGCCGGGGGCCGACACATCGTTGGCGACGATGAGGTCGATCCCCTTCCGGGCGAGCTTGTCGGCGGCGTTGGCGCGCAGGTCGTCGGTCTCGGCGGCGAACCCGACGATGGTCTGGCCCGGGCGCCGCTGCGCTCCGAGGGCGGCGAGGATGTCCGCGGTGGGCTCCAGCACCACCTGTGGCACCCCGCCGGCCTTCTTGATCTTCGAGTGGGCCACCTCGACGGGCCGGAAGTCGGCGACGGCGGCGGCCATCACGACGACGTCGGCCTGGTCGGCGCGGCTGAGCACGGCGTGCTCCATCTCCTCGGCGGTGTCCACCCGCACGACGTCGATGCCGCTGGAGGCGGGCTGCGAGGTGGTGGTGACGAGCGTGACCTTGGCGCCGCGGCCGGCCGCCTCCTCGGCCACGGCGTGCCCCTGCTTCCCCGAGGAGCGGTTCCCGATGAAGCGCACGGGATCGATCGGCTCACGGGTGCCGCCGGCGGTCACGAGCACGCGCAGGCCGGTGAGGTCCTGCTCCTGCTCGGCGCCGAGGAGCCCGTCGATGGCGGCGACGATCGTGGCCGGCTCGGCCAGCCGTCCCGCGCCGACGTCACCGCCGGCGAGCCGCCCGCTCTCGGGCTCCACCACGTGCACCCCGCGCGAGCGGAGGAGCCGCAGGTTGTCCTGCACCGACGGGTGCTCCCACATCTCGGTGTGCATGGCCGGGCACACGAGGACCGGCGCGCGGGTGGCGAGCAGGACGTTCGTGAGGAGGTCCTCGCTGATCCCGGCGGCGTAGAGGCCGAGGACGCGGGCCGTGGCGGGCGCGACCACGACGAGGTCGGCGGTCTGGCCCAGGTGGGTGTGCGGGATGGGGTGCGGCTCGTCCCACAGGGACGTCCAGGCTCGCTCGGAGCCGAGCGCGTCGAAGGTGGTGCGGCCGACGAAGTGCAGCGAGCCCTCGGTGAGCACCGGCACGACGTGCGCGCCGGCGTCGACGAGCCGCCGGCACAGCTCCACCGCCTTGTAGGCGGCGATGCCCCCGGACACCCCGAGGACGATGCGCTTGCCCTCCAGCATGGCGGGGGCCTCTGGAGCAGGCCTACTCGGCCGGCTCGGTGTCCTCGGCGTCGTCGGCCTCGGCCTCCGGATCCGGCCAGTAGCCGAGGATCTTGTCAGCCTCGATCTCCTCGAACGCGATCGACAGCGGCTTGCGGGCGGTCGACTGCACCTGCGGAGGGACCACGGTGCCCAGGCCCTCGGACAGCTGGTTGTAGTACGAGTTGATCTGCCGGGCCCGCTTCGCCCCCAGCGTGACCAGGGTGAACTTCGACCCTTCGGGGACGCGGTCGAGGAGCTCCTCGATCCGCGGGTTCATCATCGTGTCGTGGCGCGAGGCCATGGGGTCCTCTTCGGTTCTCTCAGGGGGACGCGTGATGGTACCAGCGGGCTGTTCCGGGACGGGAATCCCCCGCCGCCGTTACCTTGCTCGCATGGACCTCGGGATCGCAGGACGACGAGCGGCCGTGGCGGCGGCATCGGGCGGGTTGGGGTTGGGAGCGGCCCGGGCGCTGGCCGCCGACGGCGTGGACGTGGCGATCTGCGGCCGCGACGCCGACCGGCTGGCCGCCGCCGTCGACGAGCTCCAGTCGCTCGGCGGCGGCACCGTGCACGGGTTGGCCGGCGACGTCAGCACGATCGACGGCGCCGAGGCCTTCGTGCGCGACGCCACCGAGGCGCTGGGCGGCATCGACATCCTCGTGCCCAACGCTGGCGGGCCTCCGGCCGGCGGGTTCGCCACCACGGCGCTGTCGGCCTACGCGCCCGCCCTCGAGCTGAGCCTGCTGTCGGGCGTGGCCATGTGCCAGGCGGCGGTGCCTGCCATGCGCGAGCGCGGTTGGGGCCGGGTGGTCGCGATCACCAGCGTGTCGGTGCGCCAGCCCATCCCGGGGCTCATCCTCTCGAACACGGCACGCGCCGGGCTCACCGGGTTCCTGAAGACGCTCGCCCTGGAGGTCGCCGCCGACGGCGTCACCGTGAACACCGTGCAGCCGGGCTCGCACGCCACCGATCGGCTCCGGTCGATCCACGGAGGCGACCTCACCGCCGCCGCCGCGGGCGTGCCCACCGGGGAGCTCGGCCGCCCCGAGGACTTCGGCGCCGTCGTGGCGTTCCTGTGCTCCGACCAGGCTCGGTTCATCACCGGCGCCGCGGTCCCGGTGGACGGCGGGTCCTCCCGCGCCCTCCAGTGAGCTGACGCGGCGGGCTAGGGGAAGGTGGCTCGGGCGCGGTCGATGACCTCGTCGGCCAGGTCCTTGGCCGAGGCGAAGGTGGAGTCGAGCACCACGTCGTACGGGGCGCGGTCGTCCAGGTCGATGCCGTAGACCGCCAGGTAGCGACCTCGCTCCAGGGCGGCCCGCTCGGCGTTGTCACGCCGTGCCTCCTCGGCAGAGGTGCCGTCCCGCTCGGCCACGCGGGCCGCCCGCACCCCCTCCTCGGCGTCGACCCACACCCGCACGGCCAAGAGCTCGGCGCGGACGGCCAACCACCCGGCGAGGCGCGACTCGATGACGCAGCTGCCCTCGCGGGCCCTCGCCTCCAGCCGGTCATCGAGCTCGCGGTCGATCTCCGGGTGGTCCTGGGCGTGCTCCCCGAACTCGGCGAGCGACATCCCGGACTCGGCGGCGAGCTGCCGGAACACCTCTCCCCCCGGCACGCGGTCGAGGTGCAGGGCGCCGGCCACCAGCCGGGAGACGGTGGTGGTCCCGGATCCCGGGAGCCCCGAGATGGTGATCAGCAAGCCGGCGTCAAGCGAAGGCGTCGAGCAGCTTCGTGCGCTGCTGATCGCCGAGCCCGCGGACGCGCCGGGTGTCGGCGATGCCGATCTCGTCCATGGTGCGCCGCGCCTTCACCTTCCCCACGCCGGGCAGCGCCTCGAGCACCGCGAGCACCTTCATCTTGCCGATGTGGTCGCTGCCTTCGGCGTTGGCGAGCAGCTCGGACAGGGTCATCGACCCCATCTTCAGCTTCTCCTTGATCTCAGCGCGAGCGCGGCGCGCTTCGGCGGCCTTGGCCAGGGCTTGCTGGCGCTGCTCGGGGGTCAGGGCGGGCGGCTGCGGCATGCGCGGGAACCTAGCGCTTGCTCACGCCACGTGCGCGATGGCGTCGGCGACTGCGGCGGCGGCGGCCGCGGGATCGTCGGCATGGGTGACGGCGCGACCGAGGACCAGCACGTCGGCGCCGGCTCCCATCGCCTCCTCCGGCGTCGCCGAGCGAGCTTGGTCGTGCGTGGGTGCGCCCGCCGGACGGATGCCCGGCACGACCGCGGTGAGGCGCGGGCCGTACTGCTTCGCCTCGTGCACGTCGGACGCCGCGCACACGATCCCGCGGCAGCCGGACTCGAGCGCCGCCTGCACCCGCTTCTGCAGGATGTGGGCCGGCGCCTGGTCGTCGCTGGTGAGGATCGTGACGGCGAGCGGGATCGGTGTGGGGAGGCCCGCGCCGGCGGCGCCGGCGAGGAACCCGTCAACGCCCGCGCTGAGCATCGCCGCGCCCCCCTGCGCGTGGAAGTTGAGGTACGTGGCGCCGAGCGCTCCCACCACGCGCGCTGCCTTGTTGACCGTTGTGGGGATGTCGTGGAACTTGAGGTCGCAGAACACCTGGTAGTCGAGCTCGAGCAGGGCGCCCACCATGTCGGGCCCCGAGGCGCTGTAGAGCTCGAGCCCCACCTTGGCCACGCCGAACCAGGGGCGCAGCTCCCGTGCCATGCGGAGGGCGGCCACGGAGTCGTCGAGGTCGAGGGCGACGGCAAGGTGCTCGCGCACCTCCGGTGGGGCTTCGGTGACGCTCATGCCTGGGGTTCCCTCCTGTGGGCAGCGCCCACGTTGCCACGGATGGATCGGGTCGTGCGGCGCGCCAACCAGCCCTCGAGCTCGCGCAGCACCTTCGCCGGCGCGCGCGGGTCGGCGAAGGTGGCCGTGCCCACCTGGACGGCGGACGCGCCGGCGAGCACCAGCTCGGCGGCGTCCGCTCCGGTCACGATGCCGCCGACGCCCACGATGGGCAGGTCGGGCAGGGCGGCGTGGACGTCGTGCACGGCGCGCACGGCGATCGGGTGGATCGCCGGTCCCGACAACCCCCCGCCGCGCGCGCCGGAGCCGAGGCGGTACGCACCGCTGTCCGGATCGATCGCCATGCCGAGCACGGTGTTCACCAAGGTGACGGCGTCGGCACCGCCGGCGCGCGCCGCCTCCGCGATGGCGATCAGGTCGGCGGTGTTCGGGCTCAGCTTCGCCCACCGCGGCCGGTCGCAGGCGGCCGTCGCCTCCATCACCGCGCGCGTGTCCTCGACGGAGTGCGCGAAGAGGGCGCGCGCCGCCTCCGTGTTCGGGCACGACAGGTTCACCTCGACGGCGACGACCCCATCGGGCGCCGTCGCGAGGAGCCGCGCCGCGGCCTCGTACTCGGCGACGGTTCGCCCCCAGATCGACGCGACGACGCGTGCGCCGGCGTCGAGCAACGGCGGGAGGTCGTGCGCCAACCAGGCCGCCACGCCGGGGCCCTGCAACCCGACGCTGTTGATCATCCCGCCCGTGGTCTCGTGCACCCGCAGCGGCGGGTTGCCCTCCCACGCCATGACCGAGAGCGACTTCACCACGACGGCCCCGAGCGAGCCGAGGTCGAGGTAGGGAGCGAGCTCCGCACCATGGCCGGACGTGCCCGACGCCGTGAGGACCGGGCTGGGCAAGGTCACCGAGCCGACCACCGTGGTGAGGTCGACGGCGGCGCTCCCGGGCTTCGTCATCCCAGCGGCAGCTGGGGGTGGTCGCGATCCGCGCCCGAGTGGAACTCCTGCAGGGTGCGCACGGTGAGCTCGTGGGCGGCGCGGTCGAGGATGCCGTTCGCCGCCGCCAGGCCGGCGGCGGCGGTGGTGAGGCACGGGATCCCCTGCACCGCCGCCTCGGCTCGGATGTGCGCACCGTCGGCACGGGCGCCGCGACCACGCGGGCTGTTCACCACGACCTGCACCTGGTTCGAGCCGATCAGCTCGACGGCATCGGTGCCGGTGGCCTCACCGACCTTGGCGACGCGGGTGGCCACCGGGATCCCTTCGGCCTCCAGCGCGTCGGCGGTGCCGGCGGTGGCGGCGATCGTGAAGCCCGCCTCGTGGAAGCGCCGGGCCGCCTCGATGCCGGTTGGCTTGTCCCGGTCGGCCAGCGACATGAACACGCAGCCGCGCTCGGGCAGCCGATCCCCCGCCGCCAGCTGGCTCTTGGCGAACGCGAGCCCGAACGTGGTGTCGATCCCCATCACCTCACCGGTGCTGCGCATCTCGGGTCCGAGCACGGAGTCGGCGTCCGGGAAGCGGTTGAAGGGCAGGACCGCCTCCTTCACGGCCACGTACCCGCCCGGCGACGGCTGGCACAGCAGCCCCTCGTCGCGGAGCTCGGCCAGCGTGGCCCCCACCATCGTGCGAGCGGCCACCTTCACGAGGGGCACGCCGGTGGCCTTGGCGACGAAGGGGACGGTGCGGCTGGCACGCGGGTTGGCCTCGATGACGAAGACCTGGTTCGCCTTCACGGCGTACTGCACGTTGATGAGGCCCACGACCTGCAGCTCCGTGGCGATGGCGCGGGTGTGGTCTTCGATCACGCCGATCGTCTCGGGGCTCAACGAGTACGGCGGCAAGACGCAGGCGGAGTCGCCCGAGTGCACGCCCGCCTCCTCCACGTGCTCCATCACGCCTCCGATGATCACCTCGCCGGTGACGTCGCGGATCGCGTCCACGTCCACCTCGGTGGCGTCCTCGAGGAACCGGTCGACGAGCACCGGTCGCTCGGCGGAGAGCCCGCCCTCCTTGCCCAGGCTGCCGAACCCCGCCAGCTGGTCCATGGCGCGCTTCAGGGTCTCGTCGTCGTACACGATCTCCATGGCCCGTCCGCCCAGCACGTAGCTCGGCCGCATGAGCACCGGGTAGCCGATCTTCTCGACGATCGCCTGCGCCTCCTCGAGGGTGGTGGCGGTGCCGCCGGCCGGCTGGGGGATCTCGAGCCGCGCGCACAGCGCGTTCCAGCGCTCCCGGTCCTCGGCGAGGTCGATCGACTCGGGCGACGTCCCCAGCACCAGGCCGTCGGGCAGCGATCCCGAGAGCTTCAGCGGCGTCTGGCCCCCGAGGCTCACGATGACGCCCTTGAGGGTGCCCGCCGCCTGCTCCGCCTCGATCACGTTCAGGGCGTCCTCGAGCGTGAGCGGCTCGAAGTAGAGGCGATCCGAGGTGTCGTAGTCGGTGGAGACCGTCTCGGGGTTGCAGTTGAGCATCACCGTCTCGAAGCCGGCGTCGGAGAGGGCGAAGCTGGCGTGGACGCAGCAGTAGTCGAACTCGATGCCCTGCCCGATGCGGTTGGGACCCGAGCCGAGGATCAGCACCTTCTCGCGGGTGGAGCCGCGCACCTCGTCCTCGTCCTCGTAGGTGGAGTAGTGGTACGGCGTCGCCGCCTCGAACTCGGCCGCGCAGGTGTCGACGGTCTTGAAGGTGACCCGCACCCCGGCCGCCAGCCGCGTGGAGCGCACGTCGGCCTCCGGCACGGACCACAACCAGCCCAGCTGGGCGTCGGAGAACCCGAGGCGCTTGGCGCGCCGCCACGACGCTCGGGTCATGCCGTGGATGCCGACCTCGAGCAGGCTCGCCCGCTCCTCGACGATGGCGAGGATCTGGTCGAGGAACCACGGGTCGACCTTCGTGCGGTCCGCCAGCACGTCCACGGGGATCCCGCGGCGCAGCGCCGCCTCGAGCTGGAAGGGGCGGTCGGGCGTGCCGATCGCAGCGCGGCTGAGCAGCTCCTCGTCGTCGAGGTCGTCGAGCACCACCTCGCCGGGGTCGCAGGCCAGGCCCCAGCGACCGTGCTCGAGGCTGCGCATGGCCTTCTGGAGGCTCTCGGGGAAGGTCCGCCCGATCGCCATCGCCTCGCCCACCGACTGCATCGACGTGCCGAGCACGCCCGGGGTCCCCGGGAACTTCTCGAACGCCCAGCGCGGCACCTTGGTGACCACGTAGTCGATGGTGGGCTCGAAGCTGGCAGGCGTGGCCCTGGTGATGTCGTTGGGGATCTCGTCGAGCGTGTAGCCGACGGCGAGCTTGGCGGCGATCTTCGCGATCGGGAAGCCGGTGGCCTTCGACGCCAGGGCGCTCGACCGGGAGACCCGCGGGTTCATCTCGATCACCACGACCCGGCCGTCGGTGGGGTTGACGGCGTACTGGATGTTGCAGCCGCCGGTGTCGACGCCGACCGAGCGGATGATCCCGATCGCGAGGTCGCGCAGGTGCTGGTACTCCCGGTCGGTCAGCGTCATCGCGGGCGCGACGGTGATCGAGTCGCCGGTGTGCACGCCCATCGGATCGAGGTTCTCGATGGAGCACACGATCACGACGTTGTCCGCCTGGTCACGCATGACCTCGAGCTCGTACTCCTTCCAGCCGATGATCGACTCCTCGAGGAGCACCTCGGTGGTCGGACTGGCCGCCAGGCCGGCGCCGGCGATGCGGCGGAGGTCCCGCTCGTCGTACGCGATGCCCGAGCCGGTGCCACCCATGGTGAAGCTCGGCCGCACCACCACCGGGTAGCCGAGCTCGTCGGCCGCACCGACGCAGTCGTCCATCGAGTGGCAGATCACGCTGCGGGCCACCTCACCGCCGAGCTCCTCGACGATCTTCTTGAACGACTCGCGGTTCTCGCCGCGGTTGATCGCCTCGATGCTCGCGCCGATCAGCTCCACGCCGTACTTCTCCAGGACGCCGAGCCGGTCGAGGTCCATCGCGGCGTTCAGGGCGGTCTGGCCACCCAGCGTCGCGAGCAGCGCGTCGGGCCGCTCCTTCTCGATCACCTTCTCGACGAACTCGGCGGTGATCGGCTCGACGTACGTCGCGTCCGCGAACTCCGGGTCGGTCATGATCGTCGCCGGGTTGGAGTTGACCAGGATCACCCGCAGCCCCTCGGCCTTGAGCACCCGGCAGGCTTGCGTGCCGGAGTAGTCGAACTCGCACGCCTGCCCGATCACGATCGGCCCGGAGCCGATCACGAGGACGCTCTGGATGTCGGTGCGCTTGGGCATCAGGCGTCGCCTTCCGTGGTTGCGCCGCCGTCGGCGGGTTCGTCGCCGGAGCCGGAGGCGCCGCCAGGGCCTTCGGGGTGAGCGTGGATGGGACTGGCCCCCCGGAGCGAGGAACGAGCGGAGGGGTGGTTGCGAACCCCGGAGAGTTCTGGCGGCGCCGCAGGCGCAGGCTCCTCGGCCGACGGCGGCGGCTCCACCTCCATCAACTCGATGAACCGATCGAACAGATAAGCCGCATCGTGGGGGCCGGCCGCAGCCTCGGGGTGGTACTGCACCGAGAAGCTCTTCAGCTGGCCCTGCTCGTCGCGCAGCTCGAGTCCTTCGACCACGTCGTCGTTGAGGCAGACGTGGCTCACGCTGGCCTGTCCCCACTTCGTCTCGGTGGGTGCGTCGAGCGGGGCGTCGACGGCGAAGCCGTGGTTGTGCGCGGTGACCTCGACCTTGCCCGTCGTACGGTCCATCACCGGCTGGTTGATGCCGCGGTGGCCGTACTTCAGCTTGAACGTGCCGAAGCCGAGCGCGCGACCGAACAGCTGGTTGCCGAAGCAGATCCCGAAGTACGGCAGATCAGCGTCGAGAACCTCGCGCAGAACCGCGATGTTCTGCCCGGCGGTGGCCGGGTCACCCGGTCCGTTGCTGTAGAACAACCCGTCCGCGCCGGTCGCCCGGACGTCGTCGATCGTGGCGGTCGCGGGCAGCACGTGCACCTCGATTCCCCGCTCGGCCATCCGGTGCGGGGTCATCGACTTGA
>JBJMHD010000093.1:0-22472 GCA_045807565.1 Acidimicrobiales bacterium
CGTCGATCCGCGACCTCCGGGTGGACGACTCGACCTGGGTGTTCGGCCGCGTCGTCTCGTCCACCTCCGTGCCTGGTCGTGGTCGCGGCAAGGCCCGCACCGAGCTCCGCGTGTCCGACGGCTCGGGCTACCTGCGCATCACGTTCTTCAACCAGCCGTGGCGCACGCGCCAGCTGCCGGAGGGGTCGGAGGGCATGTTCTTCGGCAAGGTCACGGAGTACCGCGGCCAGCTGCAGATGGCGAACCCTGACATCGACCTGCTCGA
The DNA here is from genome assembly GCA_045807565.1 of Acidimicrobiales bacterium. Classification (GTDB taxonomy): domain Bacteria; phylum Actinomycetota; class Acidimicrobiia; order Acidimicrobiales; family VFJN01; genus VFJN01. The sequence goes on from JBJMHD010000093.1 coordinate 266, forward strand.
CGAGGACGATCGGCTGCAGATCGCGGCGATCTACCCGCAGTCCGACAAGCTCCGGCTGTACTCCAAGGAGCTCCGGGCATGGGTGGCGGAGTCGCTTCGACGCACGGTGGAGCTCGTCGACCCAGTCCCGGCCTGGGCGCTCGACGAGCACGACTTCGTGGACCGCGACGCCGCGATGCGAGGCATCCACCAGCCCGAATCGCTGGCTGAGGCCGACGAGGCCCGCCGCCGTCTCGTGTTCGACGAGCTGTTGCGCATCCAGCTCGCCCTCGTGCTCCGCAAGCGGCGGATCGAGGCGACGAGCCAGGGGATCGTGCACGACGCGTCGGGCTCGCTCGTCGACCGGTTCGTCGCCCGGCTGCCGTTCACGCTGACGAGCGACCAGCAGAAGGTGATCGCGGAGATCACCGCCGACCTGGCCCGGCCCGTCCCCATGCATCGGCTGCTCCAGGGCGACGTCGGTGCGGGCAAGACCGTCGTCGCCGTGGCCGCGCTCCTCACCGCGGTGCAGGGCGGCCACCAAGGCGCCTTCATGGCCCCCACCGAGGTGCTCGCCGAGCAGCACCTCGCGGGCATGCGGCCGCTGCTCGACGGCCTGGCGGTCAGCGACGAGGGCGCGACCCTGTTCGACGAGCGACCGCTCACGGTCGAGCTGCTCACCAACCGGGTCACCGGCAAGGAGCGCCAGCGCGTGCTCGACGGGCTGGCCGCCGGCGACGTCGACCTCCTGGTGGGCACCCACGCCCTGATCCAGGAGGCCGTCCAGTTCCACCGGCTCGGCGTGGTCGTGATCGACGAGCAGCACCGCTTCGGCGTGGAGCAGCGAGCCGCCCTCCGCGAGAAGGGTGCCGGTGAGGCGGTCCCCGACGTGCTGGTCATGACCGCGACACCGATCCCGCGCACGGCGGCGATGACCGTCTACGGCGACCTCGACGTCTCGCTGCTGCGCGAGAAGCCCGCCGGTCGACAGCGGATCGAGACGACCTGGGCGCGAGGGGAGGCAGAGGAGGCCGACGTCTGGGCGCTGGTGCGCGCCGAGGTCGAGGCGGGCCGCCAGGGCTACGTGGTGTGCCCGTTGATCGGCGAGAGCGACAAGCTCGAGGCGGCGTCGGCCGAGGAGACCTTCGCCCGGCTCGAGGCCGCCGAGCTGTCCGGCCTCCGGCTCGGGTTGCTCCACGGACGCCTGCCCGCGGCGGAGAAGGAGGCGGTGATGGCTCGCTTCCGTGCCGGCGACCTGCACGTGCTCGTCGCGACCACGGTGATCGAGGTCGGCGTCGACGTGCCCAACGCCACCGTGATGGTCGTGCTCGACGCGGACCGCTTCGGCATCGCCCAGCTGCACCAGCTGCGAGGGCGGGTGGGCCGAGGTGCCGACTCGTCGTACTGCTTCCTGGTCACCGGTGCCGGTGGGGCCGGAGGCGACGACGAGGAGCGAGCAGCCGGCAACGCTCGGCTCGAGGCGCTGGTGGCGTCCGACGACGGGTTCGCGCTGGCCGAGGTCGATCTCGACATCCGTGGCGAGGGCACGGTGTTCGGCGAACGGCAGAAGGGGCGGAGCGACCTGAAGCTGGCCAGCCTGCGCCGAGACAAGGAGGCCGTGGTGCACGCCCGCGAGGCGGCGGAGCGCCTCGCCGACGAGGACCCCCGCCTCGACCAGCACCCGGACCTCGTGGCCGAGCTCCGCCTGTTCCTCGACGAGGAGGACGAGGCGTTCCTGTTCAAGGGCTAGTGGAGCGCGCTCGGGCGCGCAGGACCTTCCGCTTGATGCGGTGAGCGATCGGCGGCACGAGCTCGACTGCCCCGCGTTGCCTGATCCAGTAGGCGACCGGGGGGACGAGCTCGACGATCGCCCGTCGCCAACGTGTCCGGGGTGCAGGCGGCGTGACGAACGGCTCCACCGCCACCTCGAGCACGGACGACCCGTCGATCTCGTGCTCCCGGACCACGTAGAGGGGATGCGCCGCCAACGCCGACCCGAGTGCCGCGGCGGTCACCGAGGAACCTGGGACCGTGGTGTACAGCTTCCAGCCGGTCACCGCGAGCGGCACGATCCTCCCGTCGACGACCGCCTTCCACACCGCAGCCGCCACCCCGATGGTGTGCCGGTGCGCGATGTCATCGAAGATCAGCACGGCGTTGGGCGTGGCGATCCGGCAGGCGTGATCGATGTCCGCCGACACCGCCTCGAACGAGTGCGAACCATCGATGTGCACGATCCGCGCCGACCCGGCGGCGACCTCGCCCAGCACCTCGTCCGAGGGGCCTTGCAGCACCGTGGGCGGCTGCTCGTGGAACGCGGCGTAGCTCTCCTCGAAGCGACGTCGCTGCAGGCCTCGGTACCACCGGTCTGCCTCGGCCCGCTGCTCCGCGCTCGAGGCGGGATCCTCGAACAGGTCGACGGCGATCATCCGCTCACCGGGTCGAGCCAGGTAGCCCAGCAAGATCGCCGACCGGCCGAGGTACACACCGACCTCGACCAGGTCGCCGTGCTCGTCCCGTTGCAGCTGGTCGACGGCACGGAACATCCATCCGTCCGTCTCGTCGAACCAACCGCCCACGGTGAGACGACCGACGCGCACGTAGTCCTCGGCCGGCTCCGACACGGCGACAGCCTGGCCCATCGGCGCCGCGGCCTGCGCATCTCGCGCAGGGTTTACCCAGCGCGCCCCGTGGCTAGGACGCACGAGGCAACCGAGGTGGAGGGTCGTTCAACCGTGAGGAGGAGGCGCGCGAGGGACGACGGGCCGACCGTGCACAGCTTCGGCTGTGCGACCCATCCGACCGAGCCGAGGGTGGGCACGTGCACGAAGTGCGACAACAACGTGTGCGAGACCTGTCGGCTCACCGTTGGTGACACGACGTACTGCCTCCGTTGCGCGATGGTCACCGCGGGCGTCAGCCGACGGCGGCGCTGACCGTCGGTGGCAGCCGGCGCGACTGGATCGCGGCGGCGGGTGGTAGGCGGTCGCACATGCTGGGAACCACCGTGACGCAAGCGATCCACTCGAGCGCGGGCTGTTGGAGGCATGGGGCGGTCGTCGGCGAGCAGTGCTGCGACCGGTGCGGCGTGCGGTGCTGCGAGCACTGCTGGGTCGAGACCCGGCGCGCCGCGCTCTGCATCGAGTGCGCCCTCGAGCTCGGCGGGGTGCGGGCTCCGCGCAAGCGCCGACGCCGCGACCGGCCGCCCACGTCGGAGCGCTCACCGCTCGCCGCGATGTCGTGGGAGCGGTCAGCCGGGCTCATCGACCTCGGGCCCGCCCTCCGGCGACGCCGGCCGGAGCCGGTGCCGCGCCAGCTGTTCGTGCGCGCCGCCTAACGCCGTCGACCGACGACGTAGAGGCGGTCGGTGGGAGCCTCCGTCGGGCTCGACGGGCTGCGCAGGTACCACTCCACCTCGACCAGCCCGGCGCCGTCGACCGCAGCCAGGACGTCGGCGCGAGCGTGGAACGCGACGTCGATGTCCACCGCATGGCCGAACCACTCGTCGAGGTGGCGCGCCTCGCTGCCCTCGTGGAGGGCGAGGGCGAGCCGACCTCCGGGACGCAGGGCGCAGGTCATCGCGCCGATCGCCCCGGGGAGGTCGGCCGGCGCCAGGTGGATGAGCGAGTACCAGCTGGTGATGGCGGCCCAGCCGTCCCCCGGCAGCGCCAGGAGGTCGGCCACCTCGAAGGACAGCTCCGGGAACCGCCGCCGGGCCTCGTCGATCATGCGGGGTGACAGGTCGAAGCCCGTCACCGCCGCGCCGGCCATGGCGAGGTGTGCGGTCGTCTGACCGGGGCCGCAACCGACATCGGCGACCGGCCCACCGTCGGCGAGGTCCGCCACGCGCTCCAGCAGCCACCGATCGAAGGGCTTGCGGTCGAGCTCGTCGACCAGCTCGTCGGCGTAGGCGGTGGCGACGGTGTCGTACGTGGCGACGACGTTCGCGTCGCGCTGTGCGCCGGTGGGGACGCTGCTGATGGGCGGGGCCAGCGGCTCGCCCTCCGCCGGGCCGAGGCGGTGGACCCAGCGCGCCTCCTTCTGGCCGGGGTGGCGGCCGAGCTCCTCCACCAGCGGATCGTCACGCACCGCGAGCATGTGGAGGGCGGCGACGACCTGGTCGAGCGAGTCGAAGTCGTGGAGTCGATCGGCGCGCGCCCGCAGCTCGCCCGGCGTCTGCACGCCCCGCAGGAGCAGGAGCGTGACGACGGCGCGCTCGGCAGGGTCGAGGCCCAGCACCTCGTCGAGCACCTGGCGGTGCTTCGGGGTGCGGGCGCCGTGGCTCGGGTGGAGGACCCGCGTGAGCCCCTGCGCACGGAGCCGGTCGAGCCCGGCCTGCACCTCGAGCTCGCCGAGCGCCATCACCGGGTCACGCCCGGAGGTCTGGTTGCACGCCGTCCGCACGGCGTTGAGGGTCATCGGGTAGCTGTCGGGAACCGTCCGCTCCTTCTCCAGGAGGCTGCCGATGACCCGTTGCTCGATGGTGTCGAGCTCGATCGCGGCCATGGTCGGACCGTACCGGCGCGACAGCCGACGAGCGGCGCGGCACGGTCGCGCTCGGCGCCTACGATCGGCGCGATGACCACCTTGCTGATCGCTCTGGCGGCGGTGGTCGCAGGGGCGGCTGCGATCCGATCCACCTGGTCGCCCTGCGGGCTCTCGATGCTGTCGACGATCACCCCCATCGGGGAGCGGGGGAGGAACCACCGCTACGCGTCCACGGCTGCCTGGTTCGTGCTCGGGGCCACCCTGGGCGGCGCCACCCTCGGCCTCGGCGCCGCGCTGCTGGCCGCGATCGTCGGTTCGCTGGGGCTCAGCCCGGCTGCCGCGCTGGGCGCCACGGCACTGCTCGCCGCCACCACCGTGGCGTCCGACCTCAACCTGGGGGGCTTCCGGCTGCCGTCCCACACGCGGCAGGTGAACGAGGCGTGGCTCGACGAGTTCCGCAGCTGGGTGTACGGCGGGGGCTTCGGGTGGCAGATCGGGGTCGGCCTCGCCACCTTCGTCACGACGGCCGCCGTGTACCTCATGATCGGCATGGCTGCGCTCACCGGGGATCCGCTGGTCGCGCTCCTGCTGATGACCGGGTTCGGCCTGGTGCGCGGGCTGGCGGTGCTGCTCGGCCGCAACCTCACGAGCCCCGAGCGCCTCTTCGCGCTCCACCGTCGCCTCGAGGAGCTCCTCCCCAGCGCGCAACGGGCGATCGTGCTCGTGCAAGCAGCTGCCCTGGCGATCGCGGCCGGTGCGGCGTGGGGCCCGGAGCTGGCCCTCGTGCTCGGCGTCGGCGGCGCCGTCGTCACCGTGGCGCGGCGTCCCCGGCCCTTCGCGCCGCCACGGGTCGCCACCGCCTGAACCGTCGATCCGAGGTCGGCTGGACCGCCGTGTGCCCGACTGGCCAGGACGAGCGGGTCGGAGGGTTCAGGTCAAGGGCGCAGCGACGACATGGGCGACGAGGGCCGCGCCCGGAAGGTGTGCGCCGTTCGACCTCTGACGTCGGCGATCGCACGTTCCTTGGGACCTCGCCGGCCCCAGCAGCGGGGAACGTGCGTTGATCGACACCGGAGGGCGACCAACGCACGTTTCGCGCCGACACTCGTGAGAAGGCGTGGAGGCGCCGAGCAGCTCGCTCCGCCTCGCCGCGCCCTTGCCCTTGTGCCTCGCCCTACCAGCCGGGTGGGGGAGCGTCGTCTTCGAGGTCGTCCTCGGTGATCTCCAGGTACCACATGTCGGCGCAGTCGACGCAGCGGTAGCTCACGACGTCGCCCGGCTCCCATCCGAGCTCCGGAGGCTCGACGGGCTGGCGGCGGCACGTCCCACCGCAGTCGACGCAGACGATCGTGTCGGCGACGGCCACGGCGTCAGGCGGGCACGGCGGCGTAGCGAGCCACCATCGACGCGGCACGCTCCGCCATCGTGCGGCGCAGCTCGACCGGTTCGAGCACCTCCACGTCGCCGGCGAGCCGCATGAGCTCGTAGCTGGCGATGTCGTGGTTCTCGAAGTGGAGCGTGAGGGTGACCCAGCCATCGGTGTCGGGCTCGGACGCCGAGTCGAGCGCCGACTCGCGGCGGGTGGGGTCCTGCACGTAGCGGATCATCCACATCGAGTCGCGGTGCACGCGCACGAGGACCGGCACGGTCTGCCAGCTCCCCAAGAACCCCGCCTGCGCCTCCGCCCAGTGCGCGGCGAGGTCGAAGTCGTCCGGACGGGCGCAGGTCTCCCCAGCGAGCTTCACCGCGAGCACGCGGCTGACCCGGAACGTGCGGAGCGATCGCGTCCGACCGGACAGCGCGACCAGGTACCAGACGCCAGCCTTGAGCACGAGCCCGAGAGGGTCGAGCAGGCGCTTCACCTCGCCCTCGGGCTTGCGGTAGCGGACCTCGACGCGCTCCTCCTCCCACACCGCCCGCGACAAGGTGGCGAGGTGGGGGACCGGTTCCTCGCGCGCGAACCAGCCGGGTGCGTCGAGGTGGAAGCGCTCGCGCATCCGCACGGCACGGCTGCGGAGCTCGGGCGGCAGGGCGGCGTCGACCTTCAGCTGAGCGGCGGCGAGCACCGTGCCCAGCCCGAGCTCGGATGCGGCCCCCGGAAGGCCGGACAGCGCGAGCGCCTCAGCCTCCTCGGCGGTGAGGCCGGTGAGCCGGGTGCGGTAGCCGTCCACCAGGCGCACGCCGCCGCCTGGACCCGCTTCGGTGTAGATGGGCACGCCCGCGCCCGACAGCGCCTCCACGTCGCGGTAGATCGTGCGCACCGAGACCTCGAGCTCGTCGGCCAGGCGACCGGCGGTCATCTTTCCGTTGGTCTGGAGGAGGAGCAGGAGCTGCACCAGCCGGCTCGCGCGCATGTGCGGATCGTACGGCCCCTCCCTGACACGCGCTGTCAGGGAGGGCGGGTCGAGGCTCAGCGGTCCCGGGCGGCCTGGTGCTGGTCGAACCGGCCGACGCCCTCCCGGAAGCCGTCGGCGAAGATCGTCTGGCGGCCGAGGTCGTCCTCGATGGCCAGGGCCTCCTCGAGCGGCAGGCCCAACCCGGCGTACACGCTTGCGCGGTCGTTGACGACGCCGAGCCACGGGAACGCCGCGATCTCGCCGGCCAGCGCGATCGCGGTCGCCAAGGCCTCGCCGTCGGGCACCACCCGGTTCACGAACCCCATCCGCTCGGCCTCCTCGGCGCCGATCTCACGACCCGTGAGGATGAGGTCGAGGGCGCGCCCGAGCCCCACGATCTGCGGCAGACGGTAGGTGCCGCCGTCGATGAGCGGGACGCCCCACCGCCGTTCGAGGCAGCCGATGCGCGCCGAGGCGCCCGCCACGCGCAGGTCGCACCACGCGGCCAGCTCCACGCCGCCGGCGACGCACCATCCCTCGATCGCCGCGATCACCGGCTTGCCGAGCTGGAGGCGCGTCGGTCCGAGGGGACCGCTGTCGCGCAGGCGCGGCAGGTCTCGCAGGTTGGCTCCCGCGGAGAAGGCCTGTTCATCGCCGGTGAGCACGGCGACGCGCAACGAGTCGTCGGCATCGAACGCGACGAAGGCATCGTGCAGGCGGTCGGCGGTGTCGCTGTTCACGGCGTTGCGGACGTGCGCCTGGTCGATCCGGACCAGCGCCACGCCGTCGGGCAGCTCTGAGGTCATCGAGGGACGGTAGCGCTGCGCCGAGCGGCCGCTACCGTCCCCGCCGATGAGGGTGATCTCAGGTTCGGCCCGCGGACGCAAGCTCGTGTCGCCGGAGGGCTCGACGACGCGCCCCACGCCCGACCGGGTGCGCGAGGCCACCTTCAACGCGCTGGGGAGCCTCGGCGTGGTGCAGGAGGCGGCGGTGCTCGACCTCTTCGCGGGGAGCGGCGCCATGGGGATCGAAGCGCTGTCGCGCGGCGCGGCCCGGGCCACGTTCGTGGACCAGGACATCGCGGCACGCCGGGCGATCGAGGCGAACCTCGCCAGCTGCGGCCTCTCGGAGGCAGCGGAGGTGGTGGCGGCGCCGGCGGCACGGTTCCTCGCCGGCGAAGGCCAGCAGCGACGGTGGGACCTCGCCCTGCTCGACCCGCCCTACGACTTCGACGGCTGGCCTGAGCTGCTCCTCGACCTGCAGGCGACCGTCGCCGTGCTCGAGGGCCCGAAGCCCGTCGACCCGCCCTTCGGGTGGGAGGTCGTGCGCGCGAAGCGGTACGGACGCACCCATGTGGTGATCGCCCAGCGCATCGCCGTGTGACGCCGTGACCAGGTCGTTGGTGAGCGCGAGGGTGCCCAGCGGTACGGTGAGCAGATGACCAGGGTGTTGTATCCCGGCTCGTTCGACCCGATCCACAACGGGCACGTGGAGATGATCGAGACCGCTGCGTACCTGTTCGACTCCGTGGTCGTCGCCACGATGCGCAACCCGCAGAAGGGCGAGCCGCTCTTCGACCTCGAGGAGCGCAAGCAGATGATCGAGGAGTCGCTCGCCCACGTCGACAACATCGAGGTCGTCAGCTTCGCCAAGCTCGTCGTCGACGTGGCGACGGAGATGGGCGCCGACTTCATCATCAAGGGCCTGCGGTCCACGATCGACTTCGAGAGCGAGATCTCCCAGGCGCAGGTGAACCTGAACGTGTCGGGTGTGCACACGCTGTTCCTGCCGTCGGCGTCGGCCAACTCCGCCGTCGCGTCCAAGTACATCCGCGACATCGCCCGCTTCGGCGGTGACGTGTCGAGCATGGTCCCTCCGCCGGTGGCGAAGCGGCTCGCCGAGAGGTACGGCACCTGATGGCCGAGCGGGACGACTTCGACGACCTCGACCTGCCGGCCGAGCCGGAGCCGCGCACACGGATGCCCGGCTCCGACGTGGAGCACATGCTCCGCCGGCTCCACGAGATGGTCGCGTCGGCCCGACCGATGCCGCTCTCGACGTCGGTCATGGTCAACCGCGACGAGGTGCTCGACCTGCTCGACGAGACGATCGAGCGCCTTCCCGACGAGCTGCGCGCCGCCCGCTGGCTGCTCAAGGAGCGCGAGGAGTACCTCGCCAAGGTGAAGCGCGAGGGCGACGACATCCTGGACCAGGCCCGCACGCGCGCCGAGCGCATGGTGCAGCGCACGGAGGTCGTGAAGGCGAGCGAGCAACGCGCTCGGAAGATCGTCGACGCCGCCAACGACGAGGCGGCCCGCCTGAAGAACGAGGTCGAGGACTTCTGCGACCAGAAGCTGGCCAGCTTCGAGATCGTGCTCGAGCGCACCATGAAGCTCGTCGGCGCTGGCCGCCAGAAGCTGCAGGGCTCGCTCGGCGCGGCCGAGATCGAGGCCGTCGACCCGCAGGAGGGGCCCGGGGGCCCCGCCGTGTTCGATCAGGACCTCGGCTAGCGAGATGCCCCGTCCCGTCCTGCGGATCGGGGTGATGGAGCTCCGCCGCCGGCCGGGCACGCAGCGCGACATCCACGTCGCCGCTGCGCTCCCCGGCCTCCAGATCACCGGGGCCCAGGTGCCCGACGACGACGAGCTCCTCGTGGACGCCATCCTCGAGTCGATCGAGGGCGAGGCCGTCACCGTCAGCGGCACGGTCACCGTGCCCTGGACGGCCGAGTGCCGCCGATGCCTCGACGAGGTCCAGGGCGTGGTCACCGTCCCCCTGAGCGAGGTCTTCGAGGTCCACCCGGTGGACGGCGAGACCTACCCCATCGAGGGCGACGAGGTGGACCTCGAGCCCGTGGTGAGGGACGCCGCGCTCCTCCACCTCCCCCTCGCCCCGCTCTGCCGCCCGGACTGCGCGGGCCCCGCCCCCGACCAGTTCCCCGCCAGCGTCGAGGGCGAGCTCCCTGAGGACGAGGTGGAGCCGTCGCGCGATCCTCGCTGGGCGGCCCTCGACGAGCTGCGGCTCGACCCGGACTGAGGTCGTCCCGCCAGGTTCGACGGGTTCATCGGGTCGCCGCTAGTGTTTCCCGGCTGTGCTGCAGGGCACCGATCCATCCCCCGCCCCGGCACGACCTGTTCACGAGGTGAGGATCACCCATGGCCGTCCCCAAGAAGAAGACCTCCAAGGCGAAGAGCCGCAGCCGGCGGGCCAGCGCGTGGCGCCTCGAGGCCCCGGCGCGGAGCGTCTGCCCGCGCTGTGGTGCGACCAAGCTGCCCCACGTGGTGTGCGGGAACTGCGGGTGGTACGCCGGCCGCCAGGCCGTCGACGTCGACTGAGGGTTTCGACGCCGAAGCGGAGCTTCGACGCCGAGCAATAGGGTGCGGCCTTCGGCCGCCCTCATCTCGGGTCGGCGACCGGCGGAGCCGGATCGCCTCCCGGTGAAGGGGGCACGCCGGAGCGTTCCCCCCTCACACTCCCCCCTCTGGAGGTTCTCCCCATGTTGCCGGTTGCGCTGGACGCTATGGGGGGGGACGAGGCGCCGGACGAGATCGTCGCTGGCGCGCACCGTGCGGTGGAGGAGCTGGGCGTGCCCGTCGTGCTCGTCGGTCAGCCGGAGGTGCTCGGCCCGCTCGCCGGTGACCTCGCGGTGATCCCGGCGTCCGAGGTGATCGGCATGAGCGCCGACCCGGGATCGAGCGTGCGGAAGATGAAGGACTCCTCGCTCGTCCGCGCCGCCGAGGCGGTCCGCGACGGCAAGGCCTCCGCGATGATCTCCGCCGGGAACACCGGGGCCACCATGGCGTCGGCGCTGCTGCGCATGGGCCGCATCAAGGGCGTGTCCCGACCCGCCATCGCCACGCCGATCCCGGTGCCGGGTCACGGGCCGACGATCCTCCTCGACGCCGGCGCCAACGCCGAGTGCCAGCCCGAGTGGCTCGTGCAGTTCGCGCAGATGGGCGTCGTGTTCGCGCGCACCCGGTACGGGATCACGGAGCCCCGCGTCGGGTTGCTGTCCATCGGCGAGGAGCCGTCCAAGGGCACGCCGCTCGTCAAGCAGACGCATGCGCTGCTCGACGGCTCCGAAGCCCTCAAGGCAGCGGGCGGAGCCTTCATCGGGAACGTGGAAGGCCGCGACGTGATGACGCCCGACGTCGACGTGGTGATCACCGACGGCTTCACCGGCAACGTCGTGCTCAAGACCCTCGAGGGCAGCCTGCGGACGTTGGTCGGCGCGATCTTCGGCGCCTTCGGCACCGATGCCGACACGCAGGCGGCGAGCGAGGTGCTCCTCCCGGCGCTCATGCCCCTCTACGCCACCCTCGACCCGGACAACACCGGGGGGGCGATGCTGCTCGGGGTCGACGGTCTGTGCCTCATCAGCCACGGTTCGTCGTCTGCCACCGCGATCGTCAACGCGATCCGCGTCGCCAAGGAGCTGCACGACGCCGAGATCGTCGACAGCCTCCGCGTCGCGGTCGGCGCATAGCGGTCAGTCGACGCGTCGCCGGTTGATCCACACCGCGACCGCGACCGACGAGGCTGCGACGGCCAGCGGGTACCACAGGACGTGCGGGTCATCGGTCTGACCGAGCCAGGCCAGTCGGAGGGCCCCCACGATGTGGGTCAGGGGGATCACGTCGGACAACGTGGCCATGGGTCCGCTCATCACGTCTCGGGGCGGCCCGCCTCCGCCCAGCAGGAACATCGGGATGAAGAGGAGGTTGCCGAGGGCGCTGGCTGACCGGCCGGTCGGTGCGATGGATCCGATGGCGAGGCCGATGGCGATGAAGCACACCAGGCCGGTGGCGAAGGCGACCACGACGCCGACCGGATCCTCGGGAGCGGTCATGCCGTAGGCGGACGCGCCGGCCAGCAGCACCATGGCAGAGGCGGCGATGCCGATGACGATGCCCACGACGACCCTCGTCGCGACGAGCACCTCCGCGCTCACGCCTGCGGCACGGAACCGACGCGTCACGCCCAGCTCGCGTGCGGTCGCGGCCATCACCGGCAGGGTGACGATGCCGAGCGCGCCGACCACCACGCCGATGTAGCCGGCGATGTAGTGGTCGTCGGGCGCCACCCCGCCGAAGTCGGGATCGGGCACCTGGCCGAAGACCCCCGCGATCACGAGCATGGTGACCAGGGGGAAGCCGAGCAGACCGATGATCATCATGGGCTCGCGGAGCAGCAGGCGGAGCTCGAGGCCCGAGAGCCGCGTCACGACGCGCGTGCTCGACTCCTTGTGCGGAACGGCCATCACGGTGGCGGTCATCGGGACTCCTCCTGGAGGGTGAGGGCGACGAAGCGGTCCTCGAGGCTGGGCCGGTCGGCGCGCAGGTCGAGGGCGGGGCGACCAGCGGCCACGAGGTGAGCACCCACGTGTGCGAGCAGCGCACCCGTGCCGACCACCTCGACCTCGGGGCCATGCCGCTCCACGCGCTGGGCGCCCGGCAGCTTCCGGAGCGGTCGGACGTCCAGCTCGGCATCGGTGAACCTGACCGAGGTGGTGCCGCCGAGGTCGCCGGTGATCTGCTCGGGTGTCCCGTCGGCGACGACGGCGCCGCGGTCCAGCACCACGATGCGGTCGCAGAGGCGCTCCGCCTCCTCCACGTCGTGGGTGACGAGCACGACCGTCGTGCCGGAGTCGCGGACGTGCCGGATGACGTCCCAGGTGTGACGGCGACCGATCGGGTCGAGGTTCTGGGTGAGCTCGTCGAGGAACACCAGCTCGGGCCGACCGACCAGCGCCAGCGCGACGAAGAGCCGCTGGCGCTCGCCACCCGAGAGCGCGCCGAAGGGGCGCCGGAGGAGCTTGGTCAGGTCCCACTCGACGGCGAGGTCGGCGAGCGGGACCGCGGAAGGGTGGAGGGAGGCGAACAGGTCGAGCGCCTCGTGCACGCGCATGCGGTCGGGGAGCGCGGCGTCCTGCAGCTGGGAACCGATCCGGCGGCGGAGCTCGTCTCCGGCGCGCTGCGGGTCGAGCCCGAGCACCGAGGCCGAGCCGCGGTCGGGCCGGCGGAGGCCTTGGAGGATCTCGACGGTCGTGGTCTTGCCGGCCCCGTTCGTGCCGAGCAGGCCGAACAGCTCCCCGCGGCGCACGTCGAAGGAGATGCCGCGCAGCACCTCCGTGGAGCCGTAGCTCCGGCGGAGGTCGCGCACCTCCACCACGTGGTCCTCGTTCGCCGCGGCTCGCACCTCGGGAGTGGGGGAGGTGATCGTGGTCATGGGCGCATCGTGCGACGGACCGCGGCCGCCGCGCATCGGCCCATGGGCGCTACGTGGGCTCCCCCTGGGGGTGGGGACCGACGATCCCGTGGTCGTAGGCGAACACGATGGCGGCGGCGCGGTCACGCACGCCGAGCTTCGAGAAGATCGCGCCCACGTGGGTCTTCACCGTCGCCTCGCCCACGATCAGCGCTTCGGCGATCTCGCCGTTGGTCGCGCCTCGCGCCATGTGGCGCAGGACGTCGTGCTCCCGATCGGTCAGCTCGTCCAGGCGCCGCGGCTCGGCCGCACCGCGGCGGGCGCCACGCGCCGCGTGCAGGACGCGCGACGCCACCTTGGGGTCGAGCCACGCGGCACCACCGGCGACGGCACGCACGGCCGCGATGAGGTCTTCGGCTGACGCGTCCTTCAGCACGAAGCCCGCCGCGCCCGCATCCAGGGCACCCCAGAGCACGTCGTCGTCGTCGAAGGTCGTGAGGACGAGGACGGGCGGCTCGTCGCCTCGCTCCCGGAGCCGTCGGGTCGCGGTGACCCCGTCGACCCGCCGCATGCGCACGTCCATGAGCACCACGTCAGGAGCGTGGGCGACCACCGCGTCGAGCACCTCGTCGCCGTCGTCGCACTCGGCCACGACCTCGAACCCGTCGTCGGGGCCGAGGATGCGGGCGACGCCGGCGCGCACGACGGGCTGGTCGTCGACGATGACCACCCGGATCACGACGGCACCTGGGCGTCGTGCGACCTCGGCACCAGGGGCAGCAGTGCCTCCACGGCCCAGCCGTCAGCCGTCGGCCCGGCCTCCAGCTGTCCGCCGAGCGCCCGAGCCCGCTCCTGCATGCCCACGATGCCGAAGTGCCCGGCTCCCGTGGCTGGGGCGGCCGGCGGGCGGCCGTGGTCCGAGACGCGCAGCCGCAGGCCGCTCGGGTCGTCCTCCAGGCTGAGGACGACCACGTTGGTCGGTGCGTGGCGGGCCACGTTGGCGAGGGCTTCCCGCGCGATCCGGTGCAGGGCCGTCCCCGTCGGGCCTTCGACGTCCGCCGCCGTCGGCGCCACGTCCGCCTCGATCGCCAGACCGGCCCGCCGGTACTCGTCCACCAGCGCCGCCAGGTCGGCCGACCCCGCGAGCGCGGCGTCGGTGCCGCGCTCGTCGGTGCGCAGCGCCGCCACCGTGGCGCGGATCTGGTCGAGGCTCGCCCGGCCGACGGTCTCGGCGTCGACGAGGGCGCGCTCGGCTTCATCGACGTCGCGCCGGAGCACGTGGCGCGCACCGGTGACGTGCAGGAGCACCGCAGCGAGGGTGTGCCCGGCCAGGTCGTGGAGCTCCCGGGCGATGCGGCGGCGCTCCTCGGCCACGGCCTGCGCGGCCAGCGCCCCGCGCGCCGCTTCGAGCTGTTCGATCAGGTGCCTCTGGTAGCCCAGCGTGCGGCCCGCCACGAAGGTGAACAGGGAGGCGGAGGTCCAGGCCGGCCATCCGATCTCGTAGTCCGGCACCCACTGCGTCGCGACCACCCACGGGAGCGCGGCCGCCACGACCGTGATGAGGACCGATCGACTGGTCGAGCCGAGGAACCACGAGGTGTACAGCACCATCGTGACCACCAGGAAGAACGCCCCTTCGAACCCTCCCTCGCCCCCGGTGATCGCGACCGCGACCGGCACCATCACGCCGAGCGCGAACACCTCGGCGGGCAGTCGCCGCACCAGGGCCCAGGCCGCGAACGCGCCCACCGCGAGGCACGCGACGGCCAGCTGCGCGGCGGTGCCGGGGTCGGTGAGCTGCGTGACCGCGACGATGATGACGGGCGACGCGAAGAGCATCGGCAGGTCCTGAGGGCCTCGCGCCCGCTCCGGGCGAGCCAGGTCCGCGCGCCATCGATGCCACCAGGTCACCGTTCGAGGGTACGACCGGTCCCGCGTGCTGTCGTCCGCCTCCGGGGGGACCGGCGCTCCGCCTCAGGGAGGACCGCTAGTCGAAGATGATGACGGAGCGGGCGACCTCGCCGGCCTTCATGGCGTCGAAGCCGTCGTTGACCTCGTCGAGGGTGATGCGGCGTGACACGAGCTCGTCGAGCTTGAGGCGGCCGTCGAGGTAGAGCTCGATGTAGCGCGGCATGTCGACGCGCGCGCGGTTGGACCCCATGTTGGAGCCGATCAGCTTCTTCTCGGAGAGCAGCTCGTAGCCGGGGATCTCCACCGACTGGCCGAGCGGGATCATGCCGATCACCGTGCACGTGCCACCGGCTCGGAGCATCCCGAACGCCTGCTCCGCCGTCTGCTTCAGGCCGATCGCCTCGAAGGCGTAGTGCACACCGCCGCCGGCGAGGTCGCGCACCTGACCGACGGGGTCGCCCTGCGATGCGTCGACCGTGTGGGTCGCGCCGAAGTGGCGAGCCATCTCGAGCTTCGACTCGAGCATGTCGACGGCGATCACCTTCCCTGCGCCTGCGACGGCGGCCCCCTGGATGCAGTTGAGGCCGATCCCTCCGCACCCGACGACGGCGACCGTGGAGCCGGGCTCCACCTTGGCGGTGTTGAACACCGCACCGACGCCCGTGGTGACGCCGCAGCCGATGAGCGCAGCGCGGTCGAGGGGCATGTCCTTGCGGATCTTCACCACGCCGTGCTCGTGCACGAGCATCTGCTCGGCGAAGGACCCCATGTCGATCAGCTGGTGCGCCTCCTGGCCGGCGTGCGTGAGCCGCGGCTGCGATCCGGGCGGCCGGCGCACGGCCTCCTTGCCCTGGCACAGCGACATGTGGCCGGTGAGGCAGGGCTCGCAGTCGCCGCAGTACACCGACAGGCACGTGATCACGTGGTCGCCCGGCTCGACGTAGGTGACCTGGTCGCCCACGGCCTCCACGACCCCCGCCGACTCGTGTCCCATCACGCAGGGCGTGAGGTAGGGGTACTTGCCCTCCATGAAGTGCAGGTCGGAGTGGCAGAGCCCGGCCGCGGCGGTGCGCACGAGCACCTCGTGCGGGCCCGGGTCGCTCACCTCCACCTCGTCGATCTCGAGCTTCCCGGGGATCTGTCGGAGGAGGGCGGCGCGCATCGCCGCATCCTCCCACAGCGGTCTTCCGGAGGGTTTGCTCGTGCACAAGCGCACAAAGTCCGCTCCCCGGTATGCTCCGGGCAACGAGATCGCCCCGCGCAGGAGCCCCCGTGCCCGCCGAGACCCACGTCGAACGAGGAACCCCCATGGACCGCCAGCAGGTGTTCGAGCTCATCCGCGACCGCCTCGCGGACATCCTCGAGATCGATGCCTCCACCATCAGCGAGGGGCAGAGCTTCGCCGACGACCTGGAGGCCGACAGCCTGGCGCTCATCGAGCTGGTGGAGGCCCTGGAGGAGGAGCTGAGCGAGCGTTCCGTCGGTTTCCGGATCGACGACGAGGACCTCGAGGACCTGAAGACGGTGCGGGACGCCGTCGACTACGTCGTCGGCCGGCTCTAGGACCTCTCATCTCCCTTCCGGTACCGAACCTTCCGCGGCTCATCGAGCGACTGGGGCTCGACCTCTCGGCCGACCTCCTCGCCCCCGCGCTCGTGCACCGGTCGTGGTGCGCGGAGCACCCGGGACACCCCTCCAACGAGCGCCTCGAGTTCCTCGGCGACGCCGTGCTCGGCGTCGTCGTCACCGACCACGTGTACCGGGTGTACCCCGACCTGGACGAGGGCGCGCTCACCGAGATCCGCAAGACCGTCGTGAACTCGGTCGCGCTCGCCGAGGTGGCGGAGGAGCTGGGCGTGGGGGAGCACCTCCTCCTCGGCAAGGGGGAGGAGCTCTCGGGCGGGCGCGAGAAGCCGTCGATCCTCGCCGACGCGATGGAAGCGATCATCGGCGCCACCTACCTTGCCGAAGGCATGGGAGCGGCGGAGCGCCTCGTGCTCGCCGTCCTCGGCGCCAAGCTCGCCACCGCACCGTCCGACGGGGCCGACCACAAGAGCCGCCTCCAGGAGCTGTCCGCCCACCTCTTCTCGAAGCCGCCGCGGTACGAGGTGGAGGCCACCGGTCCCGACCACGCCCGCACCTTCTTCGTCACGGCCACCGTCGACGGTGTCGCGTACGGCAAGGGCGAGGGCCGATCGAAGAAGCAGGCGGAGCAGGCCGCGGCTCGCCACGCGGTGGAGTCGCTGGTCGAGCGCACGCCCGATGACCTGAGGGAGAGCCACCATGGCTGAGCTGCCCGAGCTGGAGACGCTCCGGCGTGAGCTGGAGAAGGAGTCCGTCGGCAAGCGCTTCAAGGTGCCCGAGGTGGTGGGCGCCAAGGCCACCAAGCGCAACGGCAACAAGAAGGTGTTCCAGGGCCGGCTCGAGGGCGCCAAGGTGAAGTCGGTGGACCGGCGCGGGCCCTACCTGTCCGCCAACCTCGACAGCGGCGAGCTCCTGCTCATCGAGATCGGCGAGCGCGGCTACCTCGAGAAGGTCGCACCTCGCTCCACCGCCCCCAAGGGCACGATGGTCACCTTCGCCTTCACGCAGGGCGGACAGATCCGCCTCGTCGACCCGGGCGGCACCTCGCAGGCGTTCGTCGCCGCCAACGACAACCTCGCCGAGGAGGCCCCCGAGCTGGCGAAGGTCGGGCTCGACCCCGTGGCCGACCCCGTCTCGTGGACGTCCTTCGCCCGGATCCTGCTCGACCGCACCGTGAAGCTGAAGACGCTGCTCATGGACGGCGAGGTGGTGGCGGGCATCGGTCCGATCTACAGCGACGAGATCCTCTGGGAGGCCGGGCTCCGCCACGACCGCGTGTCGAGCGAGCTGTCCAGCCAGGAGATCCGCCGGCTGTTCCGCGCGCTCGTCGAGACGCTCCACGAGGCGGTGAAGCACCGTGGCTCCAGCGTCGCCGACCATCCCTTCGTCGACCTCTACGGCAAGGCCGGCGACCACCAGGACGAGCTGCGGGTGTACGGGCGGGAGGGCGAGCCCTGCCGACGGTGCCGGGCACCGATCGTGAAGATCCGCTTCTCCAACAAGCCGCTCTACTACTGCGAGGCGTGTCAGGTCTGAGTCCGCGCCTCGCTCCGGTTCCGCCACGCCGCAGCGCGGCTCAGCCCTGGCGTGGGGCGACGATGGTGAGGGTCGCCTGCGCAGCGGCGGCGAGCCGCCCCTCGGCGTACACCTCGGCGCGCACCACGGCACTGCGGTTGGTCATCGCGATGACCGTCGACTCCGTGTCGAGGACCCCGGCCTTCAGGGCCGCGATGTAGTTCGTCTTGATCTCCGTCGTCGCGGCCCAGTAGCCGGGGGGCATCAACGGGTACATCACGACGCCGGTGACGTGGTCGACGATCGCGGCCACCGCCCCGCCGTGGAGGTTGCCCATCGGGGTGAGCAGCTCGTCGCCGACCGCGGCCCGGCACCAGAGCTTCCCGGGCTCGAACCGCACCAGCTCGATCCCGAGGTACTGCGGAAGGCCGCCGCCCCACTTGTGCCCGTCCCTGAGCATCCGCTCCGCGGTCTTCTCGTCGTAGCGCTCCTCGAGCGTGGGTTGCGGCATCGGGCTCTCCTCCTACGACGGTGTCACGACGCCGTGCACCGGCGGTGGGTCGCCCTCACCGGCCATGGCCTGCAGGAGTGGTTCGACGTCGTCGAGGTCGACCTCCTGCCGCGAGAGCTCCTCGAACGGGTAGCGGTGCGATCCCAGCAGCTCGAGGGCGGCGCGGTAGGACGCGGTGTCCACGCCGAGCGCCCCGATGATCGTGAGCTCCTTGTAGACGATGTGATCGGCGTGGAAGTCCGGCGTGGGCGCGCCACGCGTGCCCGCGACGACGAACCGGCCACCCGCTCGGGCGAGGGCCACCCCCTGCGCGAACGCCGCGGGCGCGTTGGCGGTGACGTCGACGACGACCGTGGCGCCGCTCGAACCCGTGGCGCGGCGGAAGGCCGCGACGGGATCTTCCTCGGTGACGTCCACCACGAGGTCGGCGCCGAACCGCTCGGCGGCGGCCAGCCGGGGGTGATCGCGCTCGCCCGCTCCCGTGACCATCACGAACTCGGCCCCGGCGCTCTTGGCTGACGCGCAGGAGCACAGCCCACGGATCCCAGGGCCGAGCACGGCCACGCGGTCGCCGGCGGTGGTGCCGGGCACGGTGACGGCCCACTGGATCCCGGCACCGAGCGGGTTGAACAGCGTGGCCAGCACGGGGTCGAGGCCGTCGGGCACCGGCAGGAGCAGGGAGTCGGGGCTCAGGTAGTGGTGGGTGGCGTAGCCGCCCCAGAGGCCGGGCGGCACGTCGGTGCCCTGGAACCCGTACATCGTGGCCAGGCCGTGCTTCCGGCAGTGGCGGTGGTCACCGCGGGCGCAGGGCTCGCAGGCGCCGCACGACTGGAACACCTGCAGGGCGACGCGGTCGCCGCGCTGGACGCCCCAGCGCTCGGCGGCCTGGTCGCCCAGCTCCTCGATGATCCCCACCGTCTCGTGGCCCGGGACGAAGGGCCTTCCGGGGTGGAGCTGGCCCGTGTACTGCTCGTGGTCGGTGCCGCAGAGGCCGCACGCCTCGACCCGCAGGAGACCGTCGTCAGCCCCGATCTCGGGGAGGGCGAAGGGCTGCTCGACGAGGCGGCGGGGTGCCTCGAGGACGAGCGCTCGGGCGGGGGTCGTGGTGGTCACAGCAGCCGACTCGATAGCACGCGGAGGGTGCGCGGAGGGCGACTTCGGCCCCACTAGGTTCGCCTGGAGATGTTCCTGAAGACGCTCACGCTGAAGGGCTTCAAGTCCTTCGCCGACACCACTGCACTGGAGCTGGAGCCCGGCGTCACGGTCGTGGTGGGGCCGAACGGGTCGGGCAAGTCCAACGTCGTCGACGCGATCGGCTGGGTGCTCGGGGCCCAGGCGCCGTCGTCGGTGCGGTCGCAGAAGATGGACGACGTGATCTTCGCGGGCACCGCGAAGCGCCCGGCGCTGGGGCGCGCCGAGGTCACCCTCACGATCGACAACTCCGCCGGGCTCCTGCCGATCGAGTTCACCGAGGTCACGATCACCCGCACCCTCTTCCGCACGGGTGACAGCGAGTACGCCATCAACGGCGTGCCCTGCCGGCTCCTCGACATCCAGGAGCTGCTGTCCGACACGGGCGTGGGTCGCCAGCAGCACGTCATCGTGAGCCAGGGCCAGATCGACGCTGTGCTCAACGCCCGCCCGGAGGACCGCCGTCTCGTGATCGAGGAGGCAGCCGGGATCCTGAAGTACCGCAAGCGCAAGGAGAAGGCCGAACGACGGCTGGCCGCGACGGAGGGGAACCTCACGCGGCTCGGCGACCTCCTCCGCGAGGTGCGCCGGCAGCTCCGCCCCCTCGAGCGGCAGGCCGACGCCGCCCGCCGCCACGGCGACCTGGTCGCCGAGCTGCGCGCGCTGCAGGTCTTCCTCGCCGGCCGCGAGCTCACCACCCTCACCCGCCGGCTGTCCGATGGCGGCGCGGCGCGCGCCGAGCTGGCCACCGAGGACAACCTGCTGCGGCGCACCCTCGCCGAGCTCGACACCGCCGTCCTCACCGCCGAGGCCGAGCTGGGGCACGCGGGCGGCGACGACCTGGGCGACGCGCTGGTCCGGTTCGAGTCGCTCCGGGAGAAGGCGCGCGGCCTGTCGGCCCTGCTGGTCGAGCGGCGTCGCGGCATCGACCGCGAGCGCGGCGCGTTCGTGGACCAGGCCGTCATCGCCACGCTCGAGGCGGAGGCCTCACGGCTCGTCGCCGAGCTGGCCGACGCCGAGGCCGAGGCCGCCGCGCTCGCTCCGCAGCGCGACGAGCTGTCCCGCGCTGAGGGCGCGCTCGAGGAGGCCCGTACGGCCTTCGAGCGCGACTGGGCAGACGGCGTGCCCGCGCTCACCGGTCGCGCCGCCGAGAGCCGCGGCGAGCTGGCGGCGCTCCGCTCCGGCGTGGAGCGCGCCACCCAGGAGCTCTCCCGCGCCACCAGCCGGCTCGCCACCCTCGAGGAGAAGCTCGCCCGCCTCGATGCCGAGGCGGCGCGGCTCCGCGCCGAGGCCGAGGCCGCCGAGGAGGCCGAGGGCCCCCTCGTCGAGCAGCTGGCCGCCGCCGAGCAGCAACGAGCGCGGGCCGAGCGACAGGTCGCCGAGGCGGAGACCGCTCTGCGGGCGGCCGATGCTGATCGGCACGCGTGGACCGCTCGCGCCGAGGCCCTGAGCCTCGCCCTCGACGACGCGCGCACGCGCGCCGGCGCCGAACGGCTGGCCCACCTGGATGGCGTGGTCGGCACGCTCTTCGACCTGGTGGAGATCGATCCCGGCTGGGAAGCGGCGGTCGCGGCGGCCGCGGGCGACGCGCTGGCCGCCATCGTCGTCGATGGCGTCGACGCCGCGCGTCGTGCGGTCGAGGTGCTCCACGCCGGCGGCGAGGACGCCGTCGGCGGCGCGGTGCTCGCCCTCGGCGCGGCCCGCGCGCCACGGGCGGCGCCGCCGATCGGGACGCCGGTCCGGGGTCACGTCCACACGTTCCGACCCGACGTGAGCGCGCTGCTCGACGTGCTCCTCGGCGGTGCGGTCGCCGTCGACGGTGGTTGGATCGAGGCGATCGACGCCGCGCTGGCGCACCCGGACGCCACGATCGTCACCCGGCAGGGCGGCCGCTACGGCACCACGGGCTGGCGGGCGGGCGCCGCATCCAGCGGGGTGACCGCGGCGGCTCTCGAGGAAGCGCGCGAGCGCGCCGCCGACGCCACCACGGCGGCGTCGCACGCCGAGGCGAGCCTCCACGGCGCCCGCTCGCTGCTCGATGAGGCTCGCCAGGCCGAGGCCGCGCTCTCGCGCCAGCTGGACGAGCTCGATGCGCAGCTCACCGCGTCCACCGACGGCGTGCAGCGGGTGGAGGCCGATCGCCGCGACGCCGCCACCGAGGCCGACGCCCTCCGGGCCCATGCCGACGAGCTCGGCGAGCGCCTCGGAAGGGAGGAGGCGCGCGTCGCGGAGCTCGACACCACCCTCCCGATCCTCGAGGCGGAGGAGGCCGACACCGCCGAGCGCGCCCGCGCCATGGCGCAGGCCAAGGAGCGCCTCGAGGAGCGCGCCGCCACCGTGGGCGCCCTGCGCGCCGACGTCGAGGTCCGCTCGGCTGGTCTGGTCGAACGTCGCCTGTTCCTCGAGACCCGCCGCGCCGAGGTGGAGGCGCGGGGGGAGGGATCGGTGGAGGCGCGCCGCGAGGCCGAGGTGCGCCGGGTCGAGC
>JBJMHD010000094.1:0-8512 GCA_045807565.1 Acidimicrobiales bacterium
GTGGCGCGGGCGGCGTCGGCGATGCCGCGCGCTGGTTCGTACTCCGGCCCCATGGCGAACTGGTCGGCGGCGCCGAACCAGCCCCAGATCGGCGATTGCAACCGGTCCTGCCACTCGCGGCGCACGTAGAGGAACGCCGGCGCGCCGGGGCCGCCGTTCACGTACTTGTAGGTGCAGCCGACGGCGAGGTCGACCCCGGCGTCGTCGAGGTGCAGCTCCATCGCTCCGACGGAGTGGGAGAGGTCCCACAGCGCGACGGCGCCGGCGGCGTGGGCGGCAGCTGTCACCGCGGCGAGGTCGAGGCGACGGCCGGTGCGGTAGTCGACGTGGGTCAACGCCACCACCGCCGTCGACGCGTCGATGGCGCCCGCGATCTCGTCGTGGCGCACCGCCACCACCTCGGCGCCGAGCGCGTCCAGCACGTGGCGGTCGGTCGGGAACCCGCCGGTCTCGGTGACGATGCGCCGACGGCCTGGCCGGAGCCGCAGCGCGGCGGACGCGAGCTTGAACCACATCACGGTGGTGCTGTCGGCCACGACGACCTGGCCGGGCGCCGCCCCGACCAGCGGGGCGATGCGCGCACCCACGGCCAACGGCAGCTCCCACCAGCCGCTGTTCCAGCCGCGGATGAGGTCGCGCTCCCACTCGTGCACGAGGCCGGCCGCGGCCTGCGCGGCGCCGAGGTCCGGCGGTCCCAGCGAGTTGCCGTCGAGGTAGATGCGGCGGCGCTCGGTCACGGACTGGGGATCGTAGGCTCGCCGGCCGTGACCGACGTCGGGGGTGAGGTGCGGCTGGGGTCGATGCTGTTCACCCTCGTCGAGCCGCACCACGGGCACGAGGTGGCCTACAACCGCTGGTACGAGCGGGATCACTTCTACGCCGGCTGCATGGTCGGCCCGTGGCTGTTCGCCGGTCGCCGCTGGGTGGCGACTCGGCCGCTGAAGGAGCTGCGGCTCGGCCGCGAGGCCGACCTGTTCGGGGGCGTCGCCCTCGGGTCCTACCTCTCCGTGTACTGGATCCTCGAGGGTCGGCACGACGACCACGTCGACTGGGCCCTGCGCCAGGTCCAGTGGCTGCACGGCCACGGCCGGATGTTCGAGGCGCGCGACCACATCCACACGCTGCTGTACCGGTACGAGTGGACCGCCCGGGGCGCAGGGAACGGGGCGGTGCCCGCCGAGCTCGCCCTCGACCACCCCTTCGGCGGCCTCACCGCCACCCTGGTGCGGCCCGCGGATGGCGTGTCGGCCACCGCCGTCGGCGACTACGTGCGCGACCGCTTCTCGCCGGAGCTCGAGATCGGGTTCTCCCCGATCCCGCTGCCGCCCGACGCCCCGGTGGCCCAGCAGGGGCACGATCAGCTCGACGGCTGCCTGCTCAACCTGTCGTTCACGACCTCATCGCCCGCGGCGTGGTGGGACGAGCAGCGAGCAGCCGCCGACGCGCTCGAGGCCGACGGCGTCGGCCAGATGCTCTGGACGGCGCCGTTCATCCCCACCATCCCCGGCACCGACACGTACACCGACGAGCTGTGGTGAGCGGCGCGTTCGAGCGCTTGCTGTCACCTGGCGCGCTCGGCCCGCTCCAGCTCCCGAACCGGATCGCGCTGAGCCCGATGGGCACGAACCTCGGAGAGCGCGACGGCACCGTCGGCGATGCCATGGCCGCCTGGTACGAGGCACGCGCCGCGGGGGGCGCCGGCCTGGTGATCGTCGGATCGGTGGCGGTCGCCTACCCGGTGGCGTGCACCGACGAGCGGCAGATCGCCGCCTCGAGCGACACCCACGTGGCCGGGCTGCGCCGGCTGGCCGACGACGCTCACCGCCATGGCTCGGCGATCGCGGCGCAGCTGGTGCACAACGGCACGCAGAGCCTGCTCGACGTCGCCGAAGGACGCCCGCTCCTCGTGCCCTCGAGGAAGCGGCCGCCCGCGCCCGACGAGCTGAGCGGGATGCTGAGCGCCGAGGAGTCGGCGAAGGTGATGGCGCCGTTCGCGTCACCGACCGCCCGCTACGAGGTGCGCGCCGCGACCGACGACGATCTGGTGTGGGCGGTCGATCGGTTCGTGGACGCGGCCCGGCGGTGCGCGCACGCGGGGTTCGACGGCATCGAGCTGCACGCCGGCCACGGCTACCTCCTGCACTCGTTCCTGTCACCGAACAGCAACCAGCGCGACGACCGCTGGGGCGGCTCGGCGGCGCGGCGGGCCGAGCTCCTCGTCGAGACCGTGCGCGCCGTGCGCCGAGCGCTCGGTCCGCAGTTCCCGGTGTGGGCTCGCGTGGGCGCGTTCGAGGCGCACCGCGATCCAGGTCAACGGCTCGACGACGCGCTCGTGGCGATGGGGCTCGCGGTGGCCGCCGGTCTCGACGCCATCCACGTCACCGCCTACGCCGAGCCGATGGTCGCCACCGGCATCACCGACGGCCACACCCCCCACGCCCCCGGCGCGCTCCTCCCGTTCGCGCGCGCCGTCCGGCGCACCCTCGAGGTCCCGGTGATCGCCATGGGTCGCCTCACCCCGGAGGCCGCCGAGCGGGCCCTGGCCGACGGCGCCGCCGACGTCATCGCGATGGCGCGCCCGCTCGTCGCCGACCCTGAGCTCCCGAACAAGCTCCGGGCCGCCCAGCGAGACCGCATCCGCCCGTGCGCCTACCAGTACCGGTGCATCGGCGCCATCTTCCTCAACGAGCCGGTCGAGTGCGCGGTGAACCCCGACGCCGGGCACGAGGCCGAGGCGACTCGTGCTCCGGGCACGCCGCGCCGCATCGTCGTCGCCGGCGGCGGCCCCGCCGGCCTGGAGTGCGCGCGGCGCCTTGCCCAGCGCGGCCACCACGTGGAGCTCCACGAGGCGAGCGACGACCTCGGCGGGATGCTGCGGGTGGCCGAGGCCGCCGACGTGGACCTGGGTGGGCTGCGCGACTGGCTGGTCGCTGCCGCCGCCGATGCCGGCGTCGTCACCCACCTCCGATCAGCCATCACCACCCCACCACCGGACGCCGACGTGCTCGTGTGGGCGGTGGGCAGCCCATGGCCGGGCGACGGCGCCTCGCTCGGGGTCGATGGGCTCGCCCCCTGGCTGCTCCACGGCGCCGCGGCACCGCCCTCACCGGTGGAGGTGCGCGGCAGCAGCAAGGCGGCGCTCTCGATCGCGATGCGGGCTCGCCTCGACGGTGCGGACGTGACGCTGGTGCAGGACGACCCCGTCCTCGCCCCTGAGCTCGGCCTGCCGGGCCGGTTCCGGATGGTGGCGGACCTCCGTGGGCTCGGCGTGGCCACCGTCGATGAGCCTCGCCTCCCGTCGGCGTCGACGATCCGCGTCGGGCGGGGCACCGCCTCGCCGCCGCCGCCGCACCCCGAGGTGCACGTCATCGGCGACGCGGCCGGTGTCGGTGGTCTGGCGTCGGCGTTCCGCTCCGCGGCCGACCTGGCGCGCCGGATCTAGGGGCGCGGAGCCCGCGCCCGCCGGGGAGGCGCGGGGATGGCCGCGGCCGGGCGGCCCGCGCCACGCTGCTCCTCGATGGCCGCGCCCGCTCGGTGGCACCCGGCGAGGTGGTCGTCGACCAGCCCCGCCGACTGCATGAACGCGTAGACGGTGGTGGCACCCACGTAGCGCATGCCCCACCGCCTGAGCACGCGCGCGAGCTCCTTGGACTCGGGCGTCTGGGCCGGCACTTCGCCGCGGCCGGCGAGGGGCGCCGCTCGCGCGGTCGGAGCGTGCGACCACACGATCTGCTTGAGGGACGTGCCCGCGTCCCGCATCGCCCCGACCACGATGGCGTTCGCGATCGTGGCGGTGATCTTCCCGCGGTGCCGAACGATCGCGGGATCGGCGAGCAGCCGCTCCACGTCACGCTCGGTGTAGCGCGACACCACCTCGGGATCGAAGCCCTCGAAGGCCTCGCGGAACGCCACGCGCTTCCGCAGGATCGTGATCCAGGAGAGGCCCGCCTGGAACCCCTCGAGGCAGAGCAGCTCGAACAGCGCTCGCTCGTCCCGCAGCGGCGTGCCCCACTCGCGGTCGTGGTACGAGACGTACAGCGGATCGTCGCCGCACCACCAGCAGCGCGTGACCCCGTCGCCACCAACGATCGTTCCGCCTGTCGAAGGGTCCATCGCCGCGAGGCACGCTAGTGGTCCATCGTCACCCACCTCAGCAACACCGGGCGATCACGGCAGGAAGGTCTCCGCCTCCTCCGTGAAGAGGATGACCATCCCGGGAAGGTCGAGGATGCGGGTCTCGTCAGGCTGCATCTTCTCGGAGTACTCGGGGGTCTGCAGGAGCGCGAGGAAGTCGGCGTAGCTGTCGAACCACTGGAGCACCATGCCGTCGAAGGCGTCGCCGTTGCGGTAGTCGGCCGGCACCCGGTGGTGCTGCTCGTAGCGTCGGATGTACCGCGCGAACACCGGCTCCGCCGCGATCATGCGACCGTGGGCTCGCCACTCCTCGTGGAACTCCTCGATCGACAGCGCCGGGTTGCGCTTCACGAGCACAGTGAGCTTGATCACGGTGCCATCCAGTGGCCGCAGTTGACGTCGAGGCTCTGCCCGGTGACCGGCTTGGAGAGGTCCGACGCGAAGAACAGGACGGAGCCGGCGATCTCGCTCGAGTGCGGGAGGTACCCGAGGGCGGTCTCTGCGACCAGCTCCTGGTACACGTCCTCGCCGGTGAGCCCGCGCTTCTTGCCGAGGTATCCGAGGTACCACTCCACGGAGTCGCCCCAGATGTAGCCCGGGAACACCCCGTTCACCCTGATGCCATCGGCACCGAGCTCGAGGGCGAGGGTCTTCGTCGCGGTCTCGAGGGCGCCCTTCGACGCCGCGTAGGCGCCATAGGTGGCCTCGACGCGGTGCGTCGACATCGAGTTGATCATCACGATGCTCCCACCGCCGCGAGCGGCCAGCGCGGGGACAGCGGCGCGCGTCATCTGGAGGGTGCCCCAGAGGTTCACGTCCATCGTGGCCCGCCACTCCTCGAGCGGCGCGTCGACGAACCGCTTGTGGTTGCCGTCCTGGAAGGCGTTGTTCACGAGCACGTCGAGTCCACCGAGCACGGTCGTCGCCCGCTCGACCGCGGCCTCGCACGCGGCCACGTCGGTGATGTCGAGGGCCACGACCTCGGCCCGGCGCCCCAGCTCGCGGACCTCCGCCGCGACGGCCTCGCTCGTCTCGCTCCGCCGCGCGCCGAGCACCACGTCGGCCCCGTGGCGGGCCAGGAGGACGGCGATGTCACGGCCCATCCCTGGACCGACGCCGGACACGAGGGCGACCCTCCCTTCCAGCATCGACGACCCCGGCAGGGGCGACTCGGGCATGTGGGCGCTGGGCACGGCGATCTCCCTGGCTATCCGTTGACGAGAGGGGCGACGTCGGCAGCGAAGGCGGCGATCTGATCGCACAGCTCCTCCGCCGAGCGGCTGACGAACCCGACCTGGATCTGATCGATCCCCAGGTCGGCGAGGGTGCGGAGGTACGCGGCGACCTTGTCGGGCGGACCCGTCACGGCGCGCGCCTCCCACGATGGCCGACCGACGTAGAGAGGGCCCGAGAGGCCGCCGAGGACGATGGGCTCGTCGCCGCGCGTGGCGGCGCGGTGGGCGCGGACGTACTCGATGCCCGCCGCCATGCCGCCCTCGGGCGGTCCCTGCGGCAGCCACCCGTCGCCACGCTCGGCGGCGCGCCGCATGGCCGGCTTCGACGAGCCCCCCACCCAGATGGGCACCGCCGACTGCACCGGGCGAGGTCGCTGTCCGACGTCGTCGAAGGACCAACGTTGCCCGCGATGGGTGGGGAACTCCTCGGCGAGGGCGGTTCGCACGGCGTCGATCGCCTCGTCCAGGAGGCGTCCGCGCTCGGCGAAGGTCACCCCCAGCGCGTCGAACTCCCCCTCCACGTGCCCGCTGCCGACGCCGAGGATCGCTCGGCCGCCCGACAGCCGGTCGAGGGTGGACCACGCCTTCGCGGCGACGAGCGGGTGGCGGTACGGGAGCACGTACACGTGGCTCAGGAGGCGGACCCTCTCCGTCACGGCGGCGAGGAACGAGAGCGTGGCGACGGTGTCCCACCACGTGGTGCTCATGGCCGGGGCCTTGTCGGCGGGGATGGCGACGTGGTCGCACACGGCGACGTAGTCGAAGCCGGCGGCGTCGCACGCTCGGGCCACCCGGACCAGCTCCGCGGGCCCGGCCGTGGCCTCCCACGGCTGCACGAAGATCGTGCTCTGGCTCTGGATCGGCAGCTGCATGCCGAAGGCGACCACTGCCCCTCCTCGTGCGAAAACTAGAACGTGTTCTAGCAGGCGGCTCCGGTAGACACCCCCGGTGGCTGCCCTCCTCGCGCTCTTCTCCGCGGCCACCTACGGCGTCGGCGACTTCTGCGGGGGCCTGGCCGCCCGCCGCATCCCCTCCTCGACCGTGGTGCTCTGGTCGCACCTCGTGGGCCTCGCCCTGCTCGTGCTCAGCACCGTCGTCGTGAGCGGCGCGCTGGTCCCCGGTGACCTCGTCATCGGTGCCGTCGGTGGGCTCTGCGGCGCGGCCGGCGTCGGCCTCCTGTACCAGGGGCTCTCGGTGAACCGGATGAGCGTGATCGCACCGGTCACCGCGCTGCTCTCGGCGGCGGTGCCGCTGCTCGCCGGGTACCTCGGCGGCGAGCGGCCCGGCGGTCCCGCCGCGCTGGGGATGGCGCTCGCGCTGGTCGCCATCGTCCTCGTGTCGGCCGAGGGAGATGGCCACCTGCGATCCGCCGACCGCCGAGGCGTGACCTTCGCCATCGGGGCCGGGCTCGGGTTCGGCCTCTTCTTCGTCGCGCTCTCGCACACCGGGGCGGACGCCGGTCTGTGGCCCTTGGTGTCGGCCCGCACGGCATCGGTCACCGTGCTCGGCCTGGCGGCGGCGCTCGGGCTCGTCTCGCGGCGGGCGCCGGCAGCCGGGAGCCGGCGGCTGACGATCGCCGCCGGGGCGCTCGACGCCCAAGCCAACGTGCTCTACCTCCTCGCCGTGCGCCAGGGCCTGGTGAGCGTGGTGTCGGTCCTCGCCGCGCTCTACCCCGTGAGCACCGTCGTCCTCGCCCGCGTGGTGCTCCGCGAGCGCTTCGCCCGGGTGCAGCTCGCCGGGATGCTCCTCGCCGTGCCCGCCACCGTCCTCATGGCGCTCTGACGACCGGCATCCGACGGGCGCAGCGGCCCGTGCCTCTGGCAGGATGGACGCCACGAGGGCGGCGGACATCGAGCGCCGCGGCGCCCTAGGTGCGTGGCTTCCTGTCAGAGCCGATCGCACCCCACGACCCTCGGCTCCGCCGCCGGGGGTCGTGGCGCGATGAGCTGCGGTCAGGCGGTCGCGGCTCGGGCGACGGCCGTGTCCATGGCTCGACGGAGGTCGTCGAGGTCGCCCGTTCTGGTGCTGAGCACCACGCGCTCCGCCCCCCGCTCGACCGCGGCCGTGATGGCCGCGTCGTCCCCCAGGAGACCTCCCGTGGTGAGGCCGATCGACGCTGGGTCGCGTCCCGCCGCCTCGGCGAACTGCCGGACCTCGGTCCACCGCTCCTCGAGAGCAGTCCCGGAGAGGCCGAGCGGGAAGAAGCCGTCGCCGCGCTCGCCGGCGCGGCGCGCGGCGGCTCGGGAGTGGCCGCCGACGAGGATCGGGATCATCGGCTGCGCGGGCTTGGGATGGCTCCGCACCGGTCCGAACCGGAAGTGCCGTCCGTCGAACGAGGGCTCGTCCTCCTGCCAGATGGCGCGGAGCGCATCGATGCCCTCGTCGGTGCGCGCCCCGCGCTCGTCAGGGTCGATCCCGAGCGCGGCCACCTCCTCGCGCATCCAGCCCACGCCGACCCCGAGGAACAGGCGACCACCGGAGAGACGGTCGATGGTGGCGCAGCGCTTGGCCAGCTGCAGCGGGTGGTGCTCGGGCAGCACGAGGATGCCGGTGCCGAGGCGGAGCCGCGAGGTCTGCCCGGCGAGCCAGGCGAGCAGCTCGAGGGGATCGGGCAGCTCGCAGTCCTCGGCGAGGGGCATGCGGCCGGTGTCGCTGTAGGGGTACCGGCTCTCGTAGCCGACCGGCACGGCGACGTGCTCCACCGCGAGGAGCGACTCGAACCCCACCTCGTCCGCATGCCGGGCGAACGCGCGCATCCACCCCGGGTCGCTGGCCACGCCCAACCGGTAGGGCGGAAGCAGACCGAGGGCGATCACCGGCACCGCCGGAGGCGAGCCGGCTTCGCCGGTCGCCGGAAGGCACCTGCGGAGGACGGGTGGAGCGAAGCGACGTCCGCAGCAGTCATCAGCACAGTGGCGGAAGCAGACCGAGGGCGATGGCCACGTCAGTCGGAGGGGGTGATGCCGGTGACCGACCAGGACACCTGGCGGGCCATGGCTTCGCGCAGCTGGGCGGTGCGGATGCCCCAGAACTCGAAGCCGTACTGGTGGGCGGCGGTGTGGGCCAGCATCGACACGAGCGCGCCGGCCACGGCCATCGGGTCGAGCCCCTTCGGCACCCCGCCGGCGGCCTGGGAGCGGCGG
>JBJMHD010000095.1:0-12105 GCA_045807565.1 Acidimicrobiales bacterium
GCGATGCGGGTCCTCCCAGATCGTGCCGTCCATGTTGGCGGTGGCGAGGCTGACGGCCACGAGCGTGCCGACGGGGAAGATCACGTCGCGGTACTCGATCTCCTCAGACGCGAACCGGGCCGTGCCGCCGACCGCACCCAGGTGGCGCATCGTCTCCTCGACGGCGGACTTGGCCAGCTCGGGATCCTGGGCGAGTCGCCGCCACTGGTCAGGGCGCTGGGCCAGGAGGGCCACCGAGCAGGCGAGCTGGTTGCGCGTGGTGTCGGTGCCGGCCATCAGCACCGCCTCGCACATCATCACGAGCTCGTCGGGCGAGAGGCGGTCGCCCGCCTCCTCGGCCGCGATGAGGTCGCTGAGGAGGTCGTCGGCCGGCTGCGATCGGCGCTCGTCGATCATGGCCCGCACGTAGGCATCGAGCTCGGACATCGCCGCCTTGATGCGCTCGAGGTCGTTGGCCATGTCGTTGTTGAAGATGCGGAAGATGTCCGTGGCCCACGCCGAGAAGAGCTTCCAGTCCTCCGCAGGCGCGCCGAGCAGCTCGCAGATGATCGGGATCGGGTAGGGCTCGCACACGTCGGCCACCAGCTCGCACCGACCGCTGGGTAGCAGCGGCTCGACGAGACCGCCGATCACCCGCCGCATCACGGGACGGAGGCGATCGGCGGATCGTGGGGTGAAGGCGGGGGCGACGAGTCGACGCAGGCGCTGGTGCTCGTCGCCCTCCATGGCGAGGATCGAGCGCTGCTGGCGATCCGAGAGCGCGGCGTCCTCCACGCCCGACATCTGGGGGAGCAGCGACAGCGCGGAGTGGAACCGGCGATCGCCGAGGACCGCGGTGACGTCGGCGTGGTGCATGACGATGTAGCCGAGCGGCGTGCGGGCCAACCAGTGCTGGTCGCGCGCCGCCTCGAGCGCCACCAGCGCCTCGTGGCGGGTGAGGTCCATGTTGTCGATCTCGGGCAGGTCGAGCTCGTGGACGATGGTCGCCATCAGGTGAGGACAGTATCGAGCGCCAGCGTGAGGCACCGGCAGCCGCCCCCGGCCTTCAGGAACTCGCCGACCGGGCTCTCGACCACGCTGAAGCCCCAGGCCTCGAGCTGCCGGCCGATCCGCGGCGGGGTGCTCGGCATCACGATGTTCGTGCCCACCACCACGGAGTTGGCGCAGAAGCTCAGCGCCTCGTCGTCCTCGAGCCACAGGGGCTCGGGCACGAGCGCTTCGATCACCTTGCGGCCGTAGGAGTCCCAGCCCGACGGCGCGCACAGGGCCCGCCGCTCGTCCAGGGGACAGAACGTGAGGTCGAGGTGGTAGAGCCGTGGGTCGACGAGCTGCACCGCCTTGATCGGGCAGCCCAGGAGCTGTCCCAGCGCGGTGATCGCGGCGGCGTCGCTCCGAAAGGAGTAGCCGGACACCAGCACCGTCTCCTCACCCTCGGCGGTGAAGGGGAGGGCGTCACCCGCCCCCTCGTGGTCGAGCTCCGCTGGGAGCCGATCGACCCGGAACCCCTCGGCCTCGAACCAGGCGGCGTCGATCTCCGTCTCGCCCTGGCGCTCGGGGTGGCGGAAGTGGCTCGGCACGAACTGGCCGCCGTTCACGATGCCGGCGTTGGCGGTGAACACGAGGTCCGGGGTCTCCGGCTGCGGGTCCATCGTCACGACCTCGGCGCCGGCCAGGCGCAGGTTGCCCACCAGCTGCTCCCACTGGTGCGACGCCTGCTCGTGCTCCACCGCCACCTCCTCGTGCATCCACGGGTTGATCTCGTAGAGCACGCCGAAGTGGTGCGGCGGGCACATCAGGAACCTCCGCCCCCAGGACAGGGCCATCAGGCGCCGACCGGCGCGGGGGGGCGGGGGGCGCGGGGGGCAGAGGCTCCGCCGGAGCCCCCCGCCCGCGAGGGGGCGGCTCCGCCGCCCCCCGAGCCGACGGTGAGGCGCCGCAGGCGTTCCGAACAGCTCCGAGGAGCTCGCCGCAGGCGAGCGACGAGGACTAGCACAGCTGGTCTGCGAGCTGGCCGAGGAAGGGGCCGACGTCGGTGACGATGCCGTGGGCCTGGTGGCTGCCTCGGTCGGCGAGCTTCGTGACGACCGCCTGGTTGATGTCCACGCAGAACGTCTCCACCCACGCCGGCAAGCAGTTGCCGACCGCGATCGCGTGCAGCGTCGACGCGAGCATGAGGGCGACCGACACCCCGGGGATCAGCTCACGCATGGCGTCGGCGGCGGCGGCGGTGTCGGTGAAGACGTCGGGCAGCGGGCCGTCGTCGCGGATCGAGCCGCCGAGGACGAAGGGAACGCCCTTGCGGATGCAGGCTGCCATCGCACCGGAGGTGACGTACCCGGCGTCCACCGCGGCGGCGATCGATCCGTGGCGGCGGACCTCGTTGATCACCCGCAGGTGGTTGGAGTGGCCGCCCTCGGTGAGGGTGCCCTCGGCGAGGAGCACGCCGAGCGAGGTGCCCAGCACGTTGCTCTCGATGTCGTGGGTGGCGAAGCCGTTCCCCGCGAACAGCACGTCGATCCAGCCCGCCTCGATGAGCCGCGCCACGTCGGGCGCCCCACCGGTGTGGACGACGGCCGGACCGCACACCGCCAGGACCTTCCCGCCCTGCTCGCGAGCGGCGCGCATGCGGTCGGCGACCTGCTGCACCACGAGGGCCTTGGGCTTCTCCGAGCTCACCTCGCTGTTCATGAACTCGAACACTGACGCGCCCCGCTGCTTCGACGGTGCGTGCACGCGGACGCCTCCGGGACCGACGACGATCTGGTCGCCGGCGCGCACGCGGTGCATCGGGGTGGTGCGGACGCGCGTGCCGTCGACGACGAGGCCGCAGTCCATCTCCGGGTTCTCGACGGCAACCCACTCGCCGTCGATGAGGACATCGGTGGCGAGGTTGGTCGTGGAGTAGAAGCCGAGCGGGAGCACGCCGTCGCGATCGGCGGGCACGAGTCGCAGCTCGCCGGAGGTGACGCGGTTGGCGCCGTGCACCTGCAACGCCTCGATGAGGACGTCGAGCTCGGCCTGGTCGCCGGTGAGATCGATGCGGGCCCGGCTGGGATCGGTGTTCGTGCGCCCGATCTCCACGTCGGCCAGCTCGTAGGCGATGCCGGCGTCGACGATGGCGTCGAGCACCTTGGCGAGGAGCAGCGAGTCGACGATGTGGCCCGTCAGCTCGATGGTCTCAGTGGCCATACCCATGAGTAGCATGCCGCGACCTATGGGTCAGCCGATCACCGTCGTCGAGAAGCCGTCCTCCGCGAACCCTGCCATCCTCCGGCTCGAGACGAACCGACCTCTGTCGGGGATGGGCCACGAGCGCTACGACGGCGCACCGGACGAGCTCCTCCGTCGGCCGGTGGACGAGCTGGCGCGCCGCCTCTTCGCGGCCGGCGGCGTGCGGCGGGTGCACATCAACGGGTCGATCGTCACCGTCACGCTCGCGGGCGGCAGCCGCGGTGACGGGCTGGCCGACGTCGTGCGGCACCTCTTCCTCCACTACGGCGAGACCCCGGCCGACACCGTCGCCGTCCCGCTCGACGATGCCGACGCCACGCCGGAGATGCTCGCCGACACCGCCGACGCGCCCTCCGCCCAGGCCAACGCCGACGACGCGCCCGCGCCCGACCGCCCCGGCGCCGAGGAGCCCGTCGAGCAGGAGATCGAGGGCATCCCCAACGCCGAGCTCGAGCCGGAACCACCCGCGTCGGGAACCGATGGCGTGCCCGTCGCCGACGAGTCGGCCGCCATCGACGCCGGCGGCACCGGCGCCGAGGTCCCCGAGGGGAGCGCGGCCTCCGAGCGCGAGCCGTCGCCGGCGGACCCCGCCGATCTGGACGCAGCGCGCGAGTCCGCCTCACCGGCTCGTCCCACGGGCGGTCCCACGGCACCCGCCGAAGCCGCCGGCGAGGGCGGTCCTGTGGTCGAGGAGGGCCCCACCGGCGCCGGGCCCGGACGGGTCGCCGACGCTCCCGAGGCGGTCACCACCACGCCGACCCCGGACGCCGAGCGGCCGGTGGCGGAGCCCCTCGAGGCGGATCCCGCGGAGCCCGACGACACGTCGGCGGGCTGACGTGGGCGTCGGGGCGTGGCGCGACGCCGGTGCCTTCCACGAGGTCGGCGGGCACCAGGTCTACGTCCGCGACGAGCCCGCCCGCGACCCGGACCCGTCCCTTCCGCCGCTGCTGGTGCTCCACGGCTTCCCGACGAACTCCTTCGACTTCGTCCACGTGCTGCCCGCGCTGGCGGAGCGCCGCCGCGTCGTCCTCCCGGACTTCGTCGGCTTCGGGCTCTCGGCGAAGCCCGACCACCGCTACGGGATCCGCAGCGCCGCCGACACCATCGAGGGCGTCGCCGCCGCCCTCGGTCTCGCCGAGCTCGACCTGCTGAGCCACGACATGGGCGACAGCGTCGCCGGCGAGCTGCTGGCCCGGGACCTCGACGGCTCGCTCGGCTTCACCGTGCGCCGGCGGGTGCTCACCAACGGCTCGATCTACCTCGAGCTGGCCCAGCTCACCACCGGCCAGCAGCTCCTCCTCTCGCTGCCCGACGAGGCCGTGCAGATCTCCGACCAGGAGCGCTACACCGAGAGCCTGGCCGCCACCTGCGCGCCCGAGCACCGCCCACCCGCCACCGACCTGGCGGCGCAGTGGGAGCTGCTGACCCACAACGGCGGCGACCGTCTGCTCGCCCGGACGATCCGCTACATCGAGGACCGCCGCGCCGAGGAGCGTCGCTACACCGGCGCCATCGAGGCGCACCCCTCGCCCCTCGGCATCGTCTGGGGGGAGCTCGACCCGATCGCCGTCCACACCATGACCGATCGCCTCCTCGCTGCCCGCCCCGACGCCACGCGCACCACCCTCACGGGCGTGGGCCACTACCCGATGGTCGAGACCCCCGATCGCTTCGCCGCGGCCGTCCTCGCCTCGCTCGACGGAGCCTCTGCCCCCGCCACCGGGTGAGCCACGGGAACTGGCCGCCCGGAGCGATGAACAACCGGACGTAGCGTGGCGCGCAGCCATGGGGAGGTGACGTGATCGAGCGGTTGAGACAGCGGCAGGAGTGGCATCTCGTCCGAGCCCTGTGGCGCGCCGACCGCGGTCTGGCCGCGCTGTGGTGGCTCGTGCTGCTCTTGCGGGGCGTGCTGCCGGCGGCCTTCGCGGTGGCCACCGGCGTGCTCGTCGGTGCGGTGGACGCGGGCCATCCGCTGGGCGGGGCGCTGGCCTTCCTGGGCGCGGTGTTCGTGCTGATGCAGGTGCTCACGCCGATGCACCTCGCCCTCGGCTACAACCTCGGTGACCGCACGGCGGCCTCGCTGTACGACGAGCTCACCGACACCTGCATCGAGCCTCCCGGCGTCGGTCACCTCGAGGACCCCGAGCTCGGCAACGACCTCACCGTGGCGCGGGAGTTCGACCTCGGCATGACCGGCCCACCGCTGTCGATCTCCATGGACTTCATCGCCGGCAGCCTCGTGGAGATGGTCGGCGGCGTGGCCTCCGCAGCGGTGCTCTTCGGGTTCGCGTGGTGGGCGCCGCTCCTGCTGGCGGGCGGCTGGCTCGCCACGCACTGGCTGCTGCGCGAGAGCGCGGTGTGGCGCGATCGCAACACCGACGAGGTGCGCAGCGCACAGCGAGATGCGGACTACGCCTACCGGCTCGCGGTCGATCCGCCGGCGGCCAAGGAGCTGCGGCTCTTCGGGTTGGCCGATTGGACGGTCGATCGCTTCACCGATCGGCGCACGACCCTGCACCGCCTCCAGTACGAGGCCACCCGGCTGCGCCAGCGGTCGGTGGCGTCGAGCCTCGTGGTGGTGCTGCTCGCCAACGGCATCGTCTTCTGGGCGCTCACCGATGCGGTCCTCGACGGCAGGATCCAGCTCGGTCAGACGATCACGTTCGCCCAAGCCGCCGTGGGCGCGTCGCTGATCGCCTTCGGCGGGCTGAACTGGGCCCTCGACGGCGCCGCCGCGCCGACGGCCGCGGTCGACCGCCTCCGTCCTGCCATGGGTCCGGCCGGCGCGCTGGCAGAGGGCGACCGGGCGGCCGCCGGTCTGCCCGCCCACGACATCCGGTTCCGCGACGTCACCTTCGCCTACCCGAGCGGCGGCGGCGCGGCCGTGCTCGACGGCTTCGACCTCACCATCCCGGCGGGCTCGTCGCTCGCCATCGTGGGGCAGAACGGCGCGGGCAAGACCACGTTGGCCAAGCTCCTGTGCCGGTTGTACGACCCGCAGGGCGGCGCGATCGAGGTCGACGGGATCGACCTCCGCGAGCTCGACCTCGAGGCATGGCGGGCCCGCGTCACCGCCGTGTTCCAGGACTTCATCCGCTTCGAGCTCTCGCTCCGCGACAACGTGGCGCCCGCCGGTGCCGACGACGCCACGATCCTCGCCGCGCTGGAGGAGGCCGGAGGCGACGGGCTCGCCGAGCTCGACACACCCCTCGCCAAGGGCTACCCGGGCGGCACCGACCTGTCGGGGGGGCAGTGGCAGCGCGTCGCCCTCGCCCGTGCCCTGTGCGCGGTGCGCCTCGGGGCGGGTGTGGTGCTCCTCGACGAGCCCACCGCGCAGCTCGACGTGCGAGGAGAGCTCGAGATCTTCGAGCGCGTGCTGGCGGCCACCCGCCACTGCACGACCATCCTCGTGTCGCACCGCTTCTCCACCGTGCGGCACGCCGATCGCATCTGCGTGCTGGAGCACGGACGGGTGGTGGAGCTCGGTGCGCACGACGAGCTCATGGCGGCCGGCGGGCGGTACCGCACGATGTTCGAGCTGCAGGCCGAGCGCTTCGCGGCGGGCGAGGACGAGGACGGGATGGCCTTCGATGTCCTTGCCTAGGTCGATGACCGCGGGGGACCTGCCTCCCGCCATCCCGTCGATGTGGCGCGTGTGCAAGCTCGGCTACCGGCACGAGCCGCTGCTCATGGGCTTCGCCTTCGTGTCGGCCCTGTTGGCCGCGCTGCCCGACGCGCTCCTCGCGCTGTGGCTGGCCCTGCTCGGCGACGGCGTCATCAACGGTGACGACGATCGGGTGCGGATCGCGGCGATCGGCCTCGCCCTCTCGGCAGTGGCGACGTGGTTCCTGCGCACGGTGTCGACGCGGCTGCAACGCCGGTTCCGGGACAAGATCACCATCGCGCTCGAGTCGCACGTGGCCGACCTCCAGGCGTCGGTCGTCACGATCGCCCACCAGGAGCGGCCCGAGCTCCTCGACCGGCTCTCCGTCCTGCGCGACCAGGTGTTCGTGCTCGACCACATGTACATGTCCGTGTTCTCCACGGCGGGGTTCCTGCTGCGGTTGGGCATCACCATCGTGCTGCTCGCCTCTGTCGACCCCGCCCTCCTCCTGTTGGGCGTGTTCGCGCTGCCCACCGTGGCCACGTCGAGCTGGCGTCCCGCCGTCGAGCGCCGCGCCGAGGAGTCCGGCGCATGGGCGAAGCGGCTCGCCACCCACCTGTTCACGACCGCGACCACGGCACCGCCGGCCAAGGAGGTGCGGGTCACGGGCATCGGGCCACGGCTGGTCGAGCAGCGCCGCGACAGCTGGGAGGCCTGGTACGGCCCGGTGGCGCGCTCGCGCGCGGTGTCGGCGATGTGGCACAGCCTGGCGTGGGCCGTGTTCGGGCTCGCCTACGTCGGGGGCATCGCGTACGTCGCGTCCGGCATCGACGCACCCGCCGAGGAGGTGCTGCTGGTCGTCGCCGCCGGCGCTCGCCTGTCCGCGTACATCGGTGCCACCGTCGGTGAGATCGGCTTCCTCCGCGGCATCTGGATGGACGGCTCGCAGCGCCTCGCCTGGCTCGAGGACTACGCGGCCGCGCTCTCCGCCAAGGCGGACCGACCTGCGCCGGCCCGGATCGAGGAGGGCATCCGCTTCGAGGAGGTGAGCTTCGCCTACCCCGGCACGGACCGCCTCGTGCTGGAGGACGTGTCGGTGGAGCTGCCGGCGGGGGCGGTGGTCGCCGTGGTGGGGGAGAACGGCGCCGGCAAGACCACCCTCGTGAAGCTGCTCGCCAAGCTCTACGAGCCGACGGCCGGGCGGATCATGGTCGACGACGTCGACCTCGCCCAGGTGGCTGCCGACGAGTGGCGGACGCGGCTCGCCGGAGCGTTCCAGGACTTCTTCCGGTTCGAGCTGCGCGC
Source organism: Acidimicrobiales bacterium (assembly GCA_045807565.1). Classification (GTDB taxonomy): domain Bacteria; phylum Actinomycetota; class Acidimicrobiia; order Acidimicrobiales; family VFJN01; genus VFJN01. The sequence goes on from JBJMHD010000095.1 coordinate 8,141, forward strand.
CAAGCACAGCGTCGGCCTGGGTGACGAGCCGCGCCTCGACGACGTACCGGCCGTGCACGCCGCCGTCGGGCGGGCGGGTGCCGAGGACGTCATCGAACGCTTCGGCTCGGGCCTGGACACGCAGCTCGGCCCGACCTGGCCCGACGGCGTGGAGGTGAGCTTCGGGCAGTGGCAGAAGATCGCGCTGGCGCGCGGGTTCATGCGCGACGATCCGCTCGTCCTCGTCCTCGACGAGCCCACCGCCGCGCTGGACGCCGAGACCGAGCACGCCCTCTTCGAGCGGTACGCGGCGGGCGTCCGCCGCGAGGCGCGGGACGGTCGCATCACGATCCTCGTGTCGCACCGGTTCAGCACGGTGCGGATGGCCGACCTCATCGTCGTCCTCGACGGCGCCCACGTGGTGGAGGTCGGGTCGCACGCCGAGCTCATGGCCCGCGGTGGACAGTACGCCGAGCTGTACGGCATCCAGGCGTCCGCCTACCAGTAGGCCGCCACCCCGGCACTACCGTCGCCAGGGTGCCTGGGGCCACCGTCCGCACCGTCGTGCAGCCGATCGCGATCGGCGGCACGACTGCGCTCCGCAACCGCCTCTACCGCGCGCCCGTCCTGGAGGGCGCCGGGGACGGCGAGGACGCCGCCGCCACGTACGCCAAGCAGTTCGTCGCCAACGCCGAGGCGGGCGTCGGGCTCATCATCCAAGGCAACTCGTGCCTGTACGACGAGGGCCGGACGTCGCCCGGCATGACGATCGTGAGCACGCGTGAGCGGATGCTCCGCCTGGCGCCCATGGTCGACGCCGTCCACCGCGCCGGCGCCTCCATCTGGATCCAGGTCGGGCTCGGTGGGCTGTTCGCCATGGAGGCCTGGCACGAGCCCTACGCGACGCATCGGCAGCGGCCGTTGCTGGCGGCGTCGAAGCCGCCCCTCGCGCTGCGCCCGGTGTACCGCCGGGCCCCGATCCACGTGATGACGAGCGAGGCCCTCCGGGCGATGGCCGTCCAGTACGGCGAGGCGGCGGCTTGGGCGCGCGAGGCCGGCTACGACGGGCTGCAGCTCGCGTCGAGCAACGCCAAGCTCATCGACCAGCTGCTCTCGCCGTTCTGGAACCGCCGCGACGACGAGTTCGGTGGGTCGCTGCGCAACCGCGCCCGCGTCCTCGAGCTGATCCGCCAGCACATCGCCGAGCGCGCCGGCGACGACTTCACCGTCACCGTGAAGGTGCCGGTGGGGGAGAAGGCTCCGCCCTTCACCCGCCACACCACCTGGGACGAGGGCCTCGAGCTGTGCCGGATGGTCGAGGAGCTCGGCTACGACTCGGTCACGCCCGTGGAGGTGTCGGTGTTCCCCGACACCACGCTGTCGCGCGGCGGCATCCCGACGTCGATCTGGAAGAACAAGGCGATGCAGGCGCGCTTCCGCAAGGCGGCACCGAGGCGCACCGAGCGCGCCGTGCTCACCGCCGGGTACGTCTTCGGCGGCGCCACCGCCCGCTTCACGCCGGTGTGGAACCGGAGCCGCTTCATCGCCACCAAGGCAGTCGTGTCGATCCCGGTCCTCGCCGTCGGGGGCATCCGCGACGCCCACGAGGTGGACGAGATCCTCGACGGCGGCCAAGCCGACCTCGTCGGGATCGGCCGGCCCTTCTACGCCGAGCCCGACCTGGCCGAGCGGATCCTCGGCGGCCGGCCCGAGCCCGGGCTGTGCCAGTACTCCAACCTGTGCGTCCCCGCCCAGATGCTCGGCATGAAGGGCGCCTGCTACAACCCCGCGGTCCAGCGGGCCCGGCGGCAGGAGAACAACCGGCCGGCCCCGAACCCTCGGTAACAGGGGCGAGGCGCACGGCATCGGAGCGTGGCTCGGCCCGCCGTCGCCCATGCGCCCTCGGACCGTCCGCACCCTCGCCATCGCTGCCGTCATCGGCTCGGTGCTGCCCACCTCGCTGGCGCGGGCGTCCGACACCCCGGCCAGCACCACCGTCGTCCCGGTCGCCCGCGACGCAGAGGCGGTCCTGCTCACGGGCGCCGACGTGCCGTCCTGGTCGCGCCTGCCGGCGGACGGCACCCCCGCCCCGTACCCCTCTGGCTCGATGGCCGGGCAGCGCGACGCCCACAACGGCACCGTCGTGGTGCCCCCGGACGTCCGGGTGGGCGTCCCGGTCGACCAGGTCGTGGCGTTCCGCTGGACCGGGACCGCGTTCGCCGAGGTGCCGGTGCAGGTCGACGAGCGGATGCCGTGGTTCCTCGCCAACGGCAACAGCGACTTCGGCGTGTACTCGGGGACCGATGAAGAGCTCACCTACGCCTGGGACGTCGAAGCGTGGAACCGAACGGGGGGCGAGTGCCGAGCCACCCACCCGGAGGGGGTGACCAGCGCCACCGACCCGGTCGTCGGGCTCGACGACGACGACGAGATCGCGTTCATGGCCGCCGACGCCGGTGGGCGCGCGCCGGCCACCGCGCTCGGCCCGTCCGGCACGGGTCCGACCCGACAGGAGATCCGCCTCGTCGACGCCCTCGATCCGACGGCCGAGCGCTTCGTGTACCTCTTCCTCCGCCCGAGCGGGCCGAAGTTCGGCGCCGGCAACGGCTACGTGCGCTTCGAGCGGGATGCCGACGCCGACCAGTGGATCGACCGGCACACCTTCGCCGACGACGACCCGGAGAAGCTCGGCACCTCCAACACCGGCTACGGCCCCAACCTCCCCGGCACCGTGTGCGACGCCGACGGCACCGTCAGGCAGTCCACCGACCGGTTCCCGCGTGACGGGCACACCGTCCGCACCGACACCTACAAGATGGTGGCCAGCGGTCGCTGGATGCTCCGCGAGATGCACATCACCGCGCCGGGGCGGAGGGCTCGTTACGGCCCCGACCTGATCGACCGCTGGAAGGGTCGCGCCTTCCAGCAGAGCCCGGACTCGTCGGTGTCGCTCGTCGGCTTCGAGGACGAGCAGGTGAACTGGGAGGCGAACTCGGCGCTGCTCGGTTGGCGGGCGGGGCCGGTGCGGGCCATGCGAGAGGTGTGGGGCGCGGACTCCGGCACCAACGTCACCAAGCTCGAGACCTACTACCGCCATGCCGTCTCCTACCGCTACCGCGTGCGCGTCCACCCGATCCCGCCCGACGGCCTGTACACCTCGTGGGACTACAACGCGGGCGTCGCGTCCACGTACTACAACGCGCTCCGTCCCGACGGCGTCCCGATCGACGGCGTGAACGATGACGTCGGACAGGTCGACCGGCTGCCCACCGGCGACCCTGCGTTCTTCGATGCCCCCGATCCGACCTTCAGCGTGCCGCTGGCCTTCGACAGCTGGGAGGAGGTGTCGGGCCGCGGCAACGCCGGCTCCCTCGTCTACCTCTTCGAGCTGACCGGCCCCACCTCGGCGGTCCACCCCGCCGTCGTGCCGTACTACCGGGACGACGCCTGCCTCGACGACGGCACCGGCGACGATCCGGTGCCGAGGCCCTACCCGGGCGAGGCGACCACGGACCCCCGAGTCAAGGCGGGCTACGCCGCGGCCGCCGGCGTGCCGTACGAGCAGCTGCGGTGCGACCAGAAGCAGGGCGCCTACGCGAGCCATGGCATCCACTTCTTCGTCACCGGCGACTCGGACAACCTTTTCGCGGGCACGCCCGCTCCGGTCACCGAGATCGACGGGCAGCAGTGGCAGTTCGCCGTGCCGACCCAGCAGCCGACGAACGTGGGCGAGCCCTACGCCAACGTCGTCCGCGTGAAGCTGCGTCCCGCCGCGACGGAGCAGCCCAGCATCCCTGCGCCCAAGAGCAAGCGATGAGCCGCCGCACCCTTCTCCGCACGGCCGCCGCCGGTCTGCTGGCCAGCGCCACCTTCGTCGGCGCGGCGTGGGCCGGCGTCGCCGTCCCTCGGGGCGACGGTCCGCTCGGCCTCGACCTCCCCGGCGCCACCCAGCCCGACGCCGCTGGCTCCGGCGAGCCGGCGGCCCC
>JBJMHD010000096.1:0-11675 GCA_045807565.1 Acidimicrobiales bacterium
GGCTTCGGCCATCCTGATCGGCTTCGGCTTCGGTGGTTCGCTGCTCGCCCTCTTCCTTCGAGTCGGTGGCGGCATCTTCACGAAGGCCGCTGACGTCGGCGCCGACCTCGTCGGCAAGGTCGAGGCGGGCATCCCCGAGGACGACCCGCGCAACCCGGCCACCATCGCCGACAACGTCGGCGACAACGTCGGTGACTGCGCCGGCATGGCCGCCGACCTCTTCGAGAGCTACGAGGTCACCCTCGTCGCCTCGATCATCCTCGGCGTCGCCGGCTTCCACGCCGTCGGCGCCAACCCGGCCCTCGGCCTCGTGTTCCCGCTGGCCGCTCGCGCCATCGGCGTGCTGGCGTCGATCGCCGGCGTCTACGCGGTGAAGGCCAAGGAGGGCGAGACCAACGCCCTCAAGCCCATCAACCGGGGCTTCCTCACCGCCGGCATCATCACCGTGATCGGCGTCGGCCTCCTGGGCCTGCTCTACGTGGGCGACGGCATCAACGGCGACGGCGAGGCGACCCTCTCCAACGTCGGCCTCCGCTGCTTCGCCGCCGTGGTCATCGGCCTCGTGCTCGCCCAGGTGGTCAGCCGCCTCACCGAGTACTTCACCGCCACGCACCACGCGCCCGTGCGCGAGATCGCCGAGAGCACCCGCACCGGCCCCGCCACCGCGATCCTCTCCGGCACGTCGGCCGGCCTCGAGAGCTCGGTGTACGCCATCATCGCCATCGGCATCGCCATCGCCGTGTCCCTCATGCTGGGCGGCGGCAACCTGCAGTTCTCGCTGTACCTGGTCGCCCTCTGCGGCATGGGCATGCTCGCCACCACCGGCGTGATCGTGTCAGAGGACACCTTCGGGCCGGTCTCTGACAACGCCGCCGGCATCGCCGAGATGTCGGGCGAGTTCCACGGCGAGCCGGAGCGGATCATGGTGAGCCTCGACGCCGTGGGCAACACCACCAAGGCCGTCACCAAGGGCTTCGCCATCGGCTCCGCGGTGATCGCCTCGGTGGCGATCTTCGCCAGCTTCATCGAGACCGCCGTCGACGAGATCATCACCGTGGGCCACGGGTTCACCGACGCAGGCTCGATCATCAGCTCCGCCCAGGAGTCGAGCCGCGGCGTGTTCGACCTGCTGCCCATCAACGTGGCCGACCCGAAGGTGTTCATCGGCCTGCTCATCGGTGGCGCCGTGCCGTTCCTCTTCTCCGCCCTCGCCATCAACGCCGTGTCCCGCACGGCGGGCGTGGTGGTGCAGGAGGTCCGCCGCCAGTTCGCCGACGGCAAGATCATGTCCGGCGAGAAGCTGCCCGACCACGGCCCCGTGATCGACATCTGCACCTCCGCCTCGTTGCGGGAGCTGGCCACCCCGGCCCTGCTGGCGGTGCTCACGCCGGTCATCGTCGGGTTCGGCATCGGCTTCACCGCCCTCGGTGCGTTCCTGGCGGCGGTGATCCTCGTCGGCCAGCTCATGGCCAACTACCTGAGCAACGCCGGTGGCGCGTGGGACAACGCCAAGAAGTACATCGAGGACGGCAACGAGGGCGGCAAGGGCTCCGACGCGTACCGCGCCGCCGTCATCGCCGACACGGTGGGCGATCCCTTCAAGGACACCGCCGGCCCGGCGCTCAACCCGCTCATCAAGGTGATGAACCTGGTGTCGCTCCTGATGCTCCCGGCCATCATCGCGATGGCCGACGTCGACCCGGTGACGCGCATCGCCTCGCCCAACGGCAGCAGCCAGCTGATCGCCGTGGGCGCCTTCGTGGTCCTGGTCTGCGCCATCGCGTTCTCCAAGCGGAAGAAGGAGGCGTTCGGCGGCGTCGAGCCCGGCGAGCCCCAGCCGGTCGCTGCAGCCGTCGACTGAGCACTGCCTGGCGGCCGGCGAAGCCGGCTCGCCTCCGGCCCTGACAGCAAGCGTCGAGTGAAGACGGGCCCCGGCTTCGGCCGGGGCCCGTCGCGCGCCCCGGCTCGATGGCCTGGGCTTGCTACCTTGGCGGGCTTGCACGATGACTCGCCGGTCCCGGCGGGTCGCCGCGGTCCGCGGCGGTGGGCGGTCGCCGTGCTCGCGACGATCACGCTGAGCACGCTCTTCGTCCTCGCGCCCGCGCCCCAGTGGGCGATGGCCGAGCAGATGGGCGTGCACACGACGCGCGTCGACCTCCGGCCCTCGGCGGCCGATCGATCGACGCAAGCGGTCGCCACGGCCGGCCTGGACGCCGCGGAGGCGGCCGAGCTCCGTGCGGCGCGCCACGACGCCCGACGCCTGACGAGCGGGGTGCGATCGAGGGGCGTCCGCGCGATCGGCGTGACGGTGGACGCTCCCACCGACGGCCCGGTCATGGTCCGCGGCCGCGTGGGCGGGAGCTGGACGCCGTGGTTCGAGGTTCCCTTCTCCGACGGTGAGGCGCCCGACGTCTCCAGCCCCGAGGGCGGCGATGCGGCGCTGACGAGCGAACCGGTGTGGCTCGGCGAGGCCGACGCCTACGAGGTGGACGGCCCGGCGGACATCAGGTCGCTCGCCGTGCACGAGGTCGTCGTCGACAAGGTGGAGCGGAGGCTCACCACCGCCGACGTGGCCAGCGCCGCCGGCGCGCCCGGGATCCTCTCCCGATCGAGCTGGGGCGCTCGACCGCCGAAGAGGACGCCGAGCACCACCGGCGACCTCAAGCTGGCGATCGTGCACCACAGCGCCACCGGCAACACCTACACGTCGTCGCAGGCCGCTGCGGTCATCCGCTCGATCCAGGCGTACCACATGGACGCCAACGGCTGGGATGACATCGCCTACAACTTCGTCGTCGATCGCTTCGGCCGCATCTGGGAGGGGCGCGCCGGCGGCGTCACCAACGTGGTCCTGGGCGGCCACAGCCAGGGGTTCAACGTGGGCACCACCGGCGTGGTCGCGCTGGGCGACTTCACAAGCGCTGGCACGAGCTCGGCGATGGTCGAGTCGATCGCACGGGTGATCGCGTGGAAGCTCGCGCTCCACCACGTCGACCCGGCATCGAAGGTGCCCTTCACGAGCGCCGGCTCCGCCAAGTACGCCTCTGGCCGGGTGGTGACGCTGCCGCGGATCGTCGGCCACCGGGACGTGCAGTCGACGGGGTGCCCGGGGAACCAGCTCTACGCGCGCTTGGGCACCATCCGGTCGCGCGTCGCACAGCTCGTGCCCGAGTACCAGAAGGGGTTGCTGCCCACCGTCCTCGCCCCCGACCGGACCGGCGACGGGATGCTCGATCCCATCGCGTACCAGCCGGGCTCGACCAGCGACGTGCAGTGGAGGGCGACGGGCACCACCCTGGCGCGGAGCTCCCTCATCGTCCCGGGCACGTACCGGCCCGTCGTCGGGGACTTCGACGGCAACGGCTTCGACGACGTCTTCTGGTACGGGTCGGGCACCACGCCCGACTCGATCTGGTGGGACGGCCCCGGCGGCCGCCAGGTGCAGACCCTCACGGTGGACGGCTCCTACCTGCCGCTCGTCGGCGACTTCGACGGGAACGGCGCCGACGACGTGTACTGGTACGCCCCCGGCATCGCGTCCGACTCGGTCTGGTACTTCGCGCCGAACCGCACCTTCCGCAGCACGCGCGTCACCGAGGACCTCATCACCGGCGTGCCGTTGGTCGGCGACTTCGACGGCGACGGGCGGTCCGACGTGCTGTTCCACGGACCGGGGACGGCCGACGACCAGCTCTGGTGGAGCAACGGCCAGTCGTGGTCGGTCGTCCACTTCGCCGTCAACCGGCCGTACCACCCGGTGGTGCTCGATGCGGACGGCAACGGCCGCGACGACCTCGTGTGGGTGAGCATCGGCGGCACCACCGCGAACGGCTGGACCTTCAGCACGTCCCGCGCCTTGTCGTCCTCCTCCTTCACCACCTCGGCCCTCGTCGGTCGGCCCGTGGCCGGCGACTTCGACGGCAACGGCCTCGACGACGTGCTCATCGTCGCCCCGGGCAGCGCGCGGGACGAGATCTGGTACGCCGGCCCCACCGGCTTCCAGGCCCGCAGCCTCACCGTCACCCGGACGTACGAGATCGTCAGCGGCCCGATGGACAGCTCGCTCCCGGCGCTCGGCACCGACGACGTGCTGCTGGTGTCCACCGGCGCCGACTACCTCTGGCGCAACCGGCCGGACCGGACGTTCAGCTCCATCCAGGTGGGCTGAGCCAGTAGGTTCCTGACGCCCCGTCAGGAAACGAGAGCGAACGCCATGCCCACCACGAGCACGGTCGACGACCGCGGCATCGCCGAGGTCGTGATGGACAACCCACCGGTGAACGCCCTCACGGTGGCCGGCTGGTTCGAGCTCGCCGACCTCCTCACCGCGCTCGGGCGCGATCCCCAGGTGCGGGTCGTCCTGCTCCGCGCCGAGGGGCGCGGCTTCAACGCCGGGGTGGACATCAAGGAGATGCAGGCCACCGAGGGCTTCGACGCCCTGATCGGAGCCAACCGAGGCTGCTTCGCCGCCTTCGCCGCGGTCTACGAGTGCCCCGTGCCCGTGATCGCGGCGGTGCACGGCCACTGCCTGGGCGGGGGCATCGGGCTGGTGGGCAACGCCGACGTGATCGTCGCCTCCGACGACGCGACGTTCGGGCTCCCCGAGGTCGACCGCGGCGCCCTCGGGGCAGCCACCCACCTGAGCCGGCTGGTGCCGCAGCACAAGATGCGGGCGATGGTGTACACGTCGGCCACCGCCACCGCCCAGGAGCTCCACCACTTCGGATCGGTGCACTCGGTCGTGCCGTCGGCCGATCTGCGCGCCGCAGCCCTCGCGGTGGCCGAACAGATCGCGGCCAAGTCGCCCACCGTGATCCGCGCCGCCAAGGAGAGCCTCAACGGCATCGACCTCTGGGACGTGAAGCGCTCGTACCGCTACGAGCAGGGCTTCACCTTCGAGCTCAACCTGTCCGGCGTCGCCGACGAGCACCGCGACGCGTTCGTCGAGAAGCGCGACACGGACACCGCCACCTGATGGCCGACAAGCGCTGCACGGAGGAGGAGGCGGTCGCCGAGCTCCGCTCCGGCATGACGATCGGCATCGGCGGGTGGGGGTCGCGGCGGAAGCCGATGTCGGTGGTGCGCGCGCTGCTGCGCACCGACGTCACCGACCTCACCGTGGTGAGCTGGGGCGGACCGGACGTCGGCCTCCTCTGCGCGGCCGGCAAGGTGAAGCGGCTCGTGTACGCCTTCGTCTCCCTCGACTCCATCCCGCTCGAGCCGCACTTCCGCGCGGCGCGCCAGGCCGGTGCGATCGAGGACGAGCCCTACGACGAGGGCATGTTCCTGCTCGGCCTCCAGGCGGCGGCGTGGCGGGTGCCCTTCCTCCCCACGCGGGTGGGCCTCGGGTCGGACATCCTCCGCGACAACGACCGCGTGCGGATGGTGACGTCACCCTTCGAGGACGCCGAGGAGCTCGTCGCCGTGCCGGCGCTGCGCATGGACGCCGCCTTCGTGCACATGAACCGCGCCGACGAGCGCGGCAACGGCCAGTACCTGGGACCCGACCCGTACATGGACGACCTGTTCCTCGGCGCGGCCGAACGGCGGTTCCTCTCGGCGGAGCGGATCGTGCCCACCGAGGACCTGTCGAAGGAGGGACCACCCCAGTCGCTCCTGATCAGCCGCCTGCTCGTCGACGGCGTGATCGAGGCGCCCAACGGCGCCCACTTCACCTCCTGCGATCCCGACTACCCGCGCGACGAGGCCTTCCAGAAGCAGTACGCGGCGTCGGCCAAGTCCGCCGAGGGGTGGGCCGACTTCAAGGCGGCGTGGCTCGACCTCAGCGAGGCCGACTACCAGGCGAAGCTGAGGTCGTCATGACGCAGGTGGACTCGTTGGTCGAGCGCGCCGACGTGTGCGTCGTCGCCATGGCGGAGTGCTTCCGAGGTGACGGGGAGATCCTCGCCAACCCGATCGGGACGATCCCGATGATCGGCGGACGTCTCGCCCGTGCCACCTTCGAGCCCGACCTGGCCATGACCGACGGCGAGGCGCGGCTGATCGCCAACGACGAAGCCTTCGAGTGGCCCGACGGCAAGGTCGTGGAGCACTTCAACCCCTACCGGCTGATGTTCGGATGGGTCTGGAACGGGCGCCGGCACGTGGTGATGGGCGGCAGCCAGATCGACCAGCACGGCAACCAGAACTTCGCGGCGATCGGCGCCTACCGGCAGCCCAAGGTGCAGCTGCTCGGCTACCGGGGCGCGCCGGGGAACACCATCAACGACACCACGTCCTACTGGGTGCCCAACCACTCGACCACGGTGCTCGTGCCGACCGTCGACACGGTGTGCGGGGTGGGCTACGACCGGGCCGCTGCGTTGGGCCAGCACGCCGCCCGCTTCCACGAGATCCGGTTCGTGGTGACGAACCTCGCCGTGCTCGACTTCGACACGCCCGACCACCGGATGCGCATCCGCTCGGTGCACCCCGGCGTGACGGTGGACGAGGTGCAGGCGGCCACCGGGTTCGAGCTGGCGGTGCCCGACGACGTCCCGACCTCGCGCCTGCCGACGCCCGACGAGCTCGAGCTCATCGACACGGTGATCGATCCCACGGGGCTGCGGTTCACCGAGGTCCCCAAGGGGGCCTGACCTCACACGGGTCGCCACCGACGGTTCGCCGGGCTCCGAGCCTCGTCAGTAACCTGACGGGGTGTCAGGTCCGGTGCACCCTGCCCTGCAGACCCGGTTCTGCGACCTGGTCGGCTGTCGGCTCCCGATCGTGCAGACAGGGATGGGCTGGGTGTCGGGGGCGAACCTCACCGCCGCCACGAGCGCGGCGGGCGGGTTCGGCATCCTCGCCGCCGTCACCATGACCCCGGTCCAGCTGCAGGAGGCCGTCCGCGGCGTGAAGGCGCGCACCGCGGCGCCCTTCGGCGTCAACTTCCGCGCCGACCAGCCCGACCTCGAGGAGCGCGTCGCGTTCGTCGTGGGTGAGGGCGTCCGCCTCGTGAGCTTCGCCGGGGCGCCCACCAAGGACGCGGTGGCACGGTGCCACGACGCCGGCGTCGTGGTGATGCCCACGGTCGGGGCGCGACGGCACGCCGAGAAGGTGCTCGGGATGGGCGTCGACGCCGTGATCGCGCAGGGCGGCGAAGGCGGCGGCCACACCGGCACGGTGCCCACCTCGCTGCTGCTGCCCGAGGTGGTGGACGCCGTGGGCGCGGAGATCCCGGTCCTCGGCGCAGGCGGCTTCTTCGACGGCCGCGGGCTCGTCGCCGCCCTCGCCTACGGCGCCGACGGCATCGCCATGGGCACGCGCTTCCTGCTCACCCAGGAGAGCCACGTGCCCACGTCGGTGAAGGGTCGCTACACCGCCGCCACCGTGTTCGACACCGTCGTCACCAACGCCCTCGACGGCGCGCCCCAGCGCGTGATCCGCACCGACGTGGTCGAACGCATCGAGCGGTCGCCCCGTCTGCTCCGCTTCCCGCGCGCCGCCCTCGCGGCCCTTCGGTTCCGCAAGGAGACGAGCACCTCGTTGCGCGAGCTCGTCCAGGAGGGGCTGGCCATGAAGCGCAACCAGGACCTCACGTGGAGCCAGGTCGCGCTGGCCGCCAACGCCCCGATGCTGATCAAGGCGACGATGGTCGACGGCAAGCCCGACGTCGGCATCCTCCCCACCGGCCAGGTCACCGGCGTGATCGACGAGCTCCCCACCGTCGCCGACCTCCTCGATCGCATCGAGGTCGAGGCCACCGCCACCCTGAAGGCGCTGGCATGACCACCACCACGGGATCTGTGTCGCCTTTTGCGCACATGGTGCGCAGAAAGCGACGCAGATCCCGGAGGGTTCGATGGATCTGAGCTGGTCGGACGCGGAGGTGGCGTTCCGAGAGGAGGCGCGGGGGTGGCTCGAGACGAGCCTGGCGGACTGGCGCGCGTCGTGCGGCGGAGCGCCGGCCTCCGGGGACACGCGCGAGGGGTTCGCGCAGCACCTGCTGTGGGAGCGGCGGCTGTTCGCCGACCGGTGGGCGGCGGTGTCGTGGCCGGCCGCCTTCGGGGGGCGCGACGCCTCGCTGTGGGAGTGGCTGCTCTTCGAGGAGGAGTACTACCGAGCCGGCGGTCCGCAGCGCGTGACGCAGAACGGCATCTTCCTGCTGGCCCCCACCGTGTTCGAGTACGGCACCCCCGAGCAGCAGCAGCACATCCTGCCGCGGATGGCAGCGGCCGAGGACCTGTGGTGCCAGGGGTGGTCCGAGCCCAACGCCGGCAGCGACCTGGCGGGTGTCCGCACCAGGGCGCGCCGGGTCGACGCCGGCTGGGTGCTCGACGGCCAGAAGACGTGGACCACCCGCGGGGCCTTCTGCACGCACCTCTTCGGGCTGTTCCGCACGGACCCGGCGTCGGAGCGCCACAAGGGCCTGAGCTACCTGCTCGTGCCGCTCGACACGCCCGGCGTCACCGTGCGCGGCTTCGGCCGGCTCGACGGCGACGAGGGCTTCGCCGAGGTGTTCTTCGATGACGCCTTCCTCGCCGATGACGCGCTGCCGGGCGGTGTGGTGCTGGGCGAGGTGGACCAGGGCTGGTCGGTGGCGATGGCCACCACCGGCTCCGAGCGCGGGCTGACGCTCCGATCACCCGGGCGGTTCATGGCCACCGCCGATCGCCTGCTCGACCTGTACCGCTCCAAGGGCTCGCCGGCTCACCTGCGCCAGCGCGTCGCAGAGGCGTGGATGCGGGCCGAGGCGTACCAGCTGTTCACGCTGCAGACCGTCACCCGCCTCACCGACGGAGCGAGCGCCGGGCCGGAGTCGTCCATCAACAAGATCTGGTGGAGCGAGCTCGACGTGGAGCTGCACGAGATCGCGCTCGACCTCATCGGCGAGGACCTCGACCTCGACGGCCCGTGGGAGAAGGGCTACCAGTTCGCGCTGTCGGGCCCCATCTACGCCGGCACCAACGAGATCCAGCGGAACATCGCTGCCGAGCGCGTCCTGGGACTCCCCCGCCGATGAGGTTCGCCCTCACCGCCGACCAGCTCGCGCTCCGCGACGCCGTGCGCGAGCTCCTCACCAAGGAGGCTCCCGACGCCGCATCCACCTACGACGCCCTCGTCGCCATGGGGGTGCTGTCGGTGCTGGTCCCCGAGGCGGAGGGCGGGCTCGGGATGGACGAGGTCGCCATGGTCGCGATCCTCGAGGAGACCGGGTACGTCGCCCTGCAGCACCCGATCCTCGAGGAGACGATGGGCGGCGACCCCGACGGCCTCGCCCTGGGCGCGGCGGCGCAGCTCGTGGGGCTCGGGCAGCGGATGCTCGACATGACGGTGGAGCACACGAAGCAGCGCGAGCAGTTCGGCGTGCCCATCGGCTCGTTCCAAGCGGTGAAGCACCACCTCGCCGACGCGCTCAAGGACCTCGCCTTCGCCCGGCCCGCGGTGTGGCGCGCCGCTGCCACGCTCGACCAGCGCGACATCTCCATGGCGAAGGCCATGGCGTCCGACGCCGCCCGCACCAGCGCTCGGCACGCCCTGCAGTGCCATGGCGCGATCGGCTACACCGTCGAGCACGACCTGCACCGATTCCTGAAGCGCACCTGGACCCTCGCCCGCAGCCACGGCGACGCCGCCTGGCACCGCGAGCGCATCGCAACGATCCTGGAGATGTGAGATGACCGAAGCCTTCATCGTCGACGCGGTGCGCACCCCGGTGGGCAAGAGGGGCGGCGGGCTCAGCCAGGTCCACCCCGCCGACCTCGGCGCCCATCCCCTACGGGCCCTGATGGCCCGCACGGGCATCGACCCCGGTGCCGTCGAGGACGTGATCTACGGCTGCGTCGACACGGTGGGCGGCCAGGCGGGCGACATCGCTCGCACGTGCTGGCTCGCCGCCGACCTGCCCGAGCACGTGCCCGGCACCACCGTCGACCGGCAGTGCGGTTCCGCCCAGCAGGCCATCCACTTCGCCGCCCAGGCCGTGATGGCCGGCGTGAGCGACGTCGTCGTCGCCGGCGGCGTGCAGCAGATGTCCATGATCCCGATCTCCTCGGCGATGACCCTCGCGGGCGACCTCGGGTTCGACGATCCCTTCACCGGCTCCGAGGGCTGGGTGAAGCGCTACGGCGACGGCGAGGTCAGCCAGTTCAACAGCGCCGAGATGATCGCCGAGCGGTGGGACTGCTCGCGCGACGAGATGGAGGCGTTCGCGGTGGAGAGCCACGAGCGCGCCATCCGAGCGCGCGCCGAGGGCCGCTTCGACGCGGAGATCGCGCCGCTCGAGGGCGTGGAGCACGACGAGGGGCCCCGCGAACCCAGCTGGGAGAAGATCCGCTCGCTCCCCACCCTGAAGGAGGGCGGTCGGGTCACCGCCGCCGTCGCGTCGCAGATCTCCGACGCCGCCTCCGCCCTGCTCATCGTGAACGAGCAGGGCCTGAAGGACCACGGGCTCACGCCCCGAGCGCGCATCCACCACCTGAGCGTCCGGGGCGACGACCCCATCTGGATGCTCACCGCGCCCATCCCCGCCACGCGCCACGCCTTCGAGAAGACCGGGATGACGATGGACGACATCGACCTGGTGGAGATCAACGAGGCGTTCGCGTCGGTGGTGCTGGCCTGGGAGAAGGAGCTGGACGTCGACCACGCCAAGGTGAACGTCAACGGCGGCGCCATCGCCCTCGGCCACCCGCTCGGCGCCACGGGCGCCCGCCTCATGACCACGCTGCTCAACGAGCTCGAGCGCACCGGCGGCCGCTACGGCCTGCAGACGATGTGCGAGGGCGGCGGCATGGCCAACGCCACCATCATCGAACGAATGTAAGGACCCAACACCTGATCGTCTTCAAGATCCTGCTGGCGGCCGCGGCCGGGTACGCCATCTGGCGCGTCGGGTCGGGGATGCTCGGTGGCCTCGCGCGGCCGCTCCCCGAACCGCCGCCGCCCGGCGAGCTGCGCAAGGTCAAGATCACCTACCGCTGCTCGATCTGCGGCACCGAGGTGAGGGTGACCGCGGCGAACGACGAGGTCCCGGAGCCACCGCGCCACTGCCTCGAGGACATGGACCTGGTTGCACCGATCGAGTAGGTCTGTCGCAAAAGGCCGCTCGTGATCCACAGGTTGTGGACCAGGCTGGGGAGAGTCACAGCGATGTAACTCTGCGGCCACCCTTTGTCACCGGCCCGTCACCGCTTCGTCACCGGAGCGTCACGGGCGCTCCCGGAGCGCGGTCGCTCAGTGGTACTGCGTGGCGGTGACGATCCCGCCGAGGATCATCCCCAAGCCGATGAGGAGGTAGAGGTTGCTCGTCTCCCAGAACGCGTTGCTGTAGTTCAGGAGGATCAGCAGGGTCCCGATCCCGAGCAGCGCGAACATCAGGATCGGCACCCAGATCGGGCTGACCTTGACGGAGTGGGGGATGGGCGGCGTGTACCGCCCCGCCGACTCCCGGGCCGCGGGCGTCTTGGCGTCACGGACCGCGCCACCCTTCGGGGTCGTGCGTCCGCCTCCTTGCACCCGTCGCTTCGCCGGCTTGGCCATGGCCGATGACGATAGTGCCCGCCGCGACCCTCTTACAGCGCCACCCGCACCGCGTCGCCCGCCTCGAGCGCGTCGGCGAGTGCCGCGTCCGCGGCCATGTAGAGCGCGTCGGCGGCGCGGGCGTTCGCCGGGAACCCAGCCACGCCCGCGACCACCTCGAGGTGCGCCTCGTTCCCGTCGGAGAGCACGAGCTG
>JBJMHD010000097.1:0-20807 GCA_045807565.1 Acidimicrobiales bacterium
CGACGACGACGAGGTGCGCGCCTGGGCCGAGGCGCTGGGCGCCGAGGCCATCTGGACGCCGGACCTCGGGCTCAACGGCGCCGTGGAGGCGGGCATCGCGCACCTGGCTCGCCGGGGCACGGCGCGGGTCATCGTCGCGCACGCAGACCTGCCGCTCGCCCGCGACCTGGGATGGCTCGCCGACACCGACGGCGTCACCCTCGTCCCCGATCGACATCGAGACGGCACCAACGTGCTGAGCGTCCCGACGGGTGCCGGGTTCGTGCCCGCCTACGGTGCCGGCAGCTTCCAGGCCCATCGCGGCGAGGCGGCGAGGCTCGGGCTCGTGACCCGTCTCGTGCCCGACGCCGCACTGGGGTGGGACGTCGACGTCGCCGCCGACCTGGTGGTGCCGGCGGAGCTCGACCCGCCCGCCTACCTCGGCGCCGCGCTGGGGGTGCCGGTCGAACGATGAGCCTCGACCTGGCCACGCCCGCCGTAGCGCTGGCGATCGGTGCCCACCCCGACGACGTGGAGTTCGGGTGCGGAGCCACGTTGGCCAAGTGGTCCGCAGCGGGCGCGGTCGTGCACCACCTGATCTGCACCGACGGCGCCAAGGGGAGCTGGGATCCCAGCACCGATCCCGCCGTCCTCGTGGTGACGCGCCAGGCCGAGCAGCGCGCCGCCGCTGCGGCCCTGGGCGCGACGGGTCGGTGCGTGTTCCTCGACTGGGTCGACGGCGAGCTGGACTCCGGGGTCCGCCAGCGGTGGCAGGTCGCCTACTGGATCCGTGCGCTCCAGCCCACCGTCGTGCTCGGGCACGACCCGTGGAGGCGGTACCGGTTGCACCCCGACCACCGCCATGCCGGACTGCTCGCGGTGGAGGGCATCGTCGCCGCGCGCGACCCGCACTTCTTCCGGGAGCAAGCGCTCCCGCCCCACCGCCCCGAGGCGCTGCTCCTGTTCGAGGCCGATGAGCCCGACCACGTGGAGGACGTCGCCGGCTTCGCCCAGGCCAAGCTCGACGGGCTCCACGCGCACACCAGCCAGCTCCTCTCGACCATGGGCATCGACGAGGCCGCCGATCCGTCCGAGGTCGACGCGCAGCGCCGGGCGTTCGACGAGCGCACGCTGGCGGGGCTCGCCGACCACGGCCGCCTCGCGGGCGTCGCGCAGGGCGAGGCCTTCAAGCTGATCGACGAGCTGTAGCGGCGACGTCAGCCGGCTCGGATGCGAGCCAGGTCGGCGCGGTCGCGGGCGTCGAAGTCCGTGGGGATGCCGCCGCCCAGCACCTCGCCGATGAGGTCGCTCTCCACCGCCCAGTACATGACGGAGCGCTCGTCGGTGGAGTGACCCGGGTGCTGGGGATCGTCTCGGCCGGTGTCGATGGCGAGGTCGACGAGGCCGAGGAGGTGACCGGACTCGTGCATCGTGACGGCGTCCTCGACCACGGCTGGATCGCTGAGCAACCCCGAGGCAGCGTCGACCTGATCGGTGAAGATGGCGGCGACGTCGCCTCGCACGGACACGCCCAGCACCGACTCGTCGCCCTCGAAGGTGCCGTGGACGAACAGCAGCCGCACCACGACCTGCGTCCCCCCCTGGCCGTGCGCGCCGGTGTGGTCGGCGGCTGCAGCGATGGACGCGGACGTCCAGTCGCGGGCCCCGCCCGCGAGGGGGTCGACCCCGTCGACGGCGACCGCCTTCCCCGACACCTGGTGCAGGACGCCGACCAGGTGCTGCAGGGTGGCGGCCCGCGGCGCGGCGCCGGCCTGCGCCCGCACCTCCACCACGATCCGGTCCCCGTTGCCGGGACGCAGGAGCGCACCGGCCAGGTCGCCCACGCCTCCAGGCGACAGCGAGCTCGAGCGCGGGGCCGTCGTGGTGGACGGTCCGCCGCCGTCGGCGGTCCCTCCCGCCGTGGAGACCCCACCGGTCGCGCCGCCTCGGGTCGGGACGGTCGTGGTGGCGGCGGGCGCGTTCGCGCTGGTCGTCGTGCTCTCCCGGCCCGCCGCCGTGGTGGCAGAGCCGGAACCCTGGTCGTCGCCCCCGCAGGCGACGAGCACCCCGGCGAGCAGCAGCAGCCCCAGCCGCCGGCGCATCAGTTGAGGCTGGGGTCGGCGGGGAACAGCGCCAGCCGGGCCAGGGGGCCACCCTGGCGCGCGAGGATCCGGCGCCACAGCGCGGGTCCATCGGGCAGGAACGGGTCGTCGGGTTCGGCGTCGGCGACGAACCACGCATCCTGGGCGAGCTCCCGCTCGAGCTGGCCGGGGCCCCACCCGGAGTAGCCCGCGTAGAGGCGGACGGCCGAGAACGCCTCGCCGACGTGATCAGGTTCCAGGTCGAGGTCCACCAGGCCGAGGTCGCCCACCACCGGCACGAACCCCTCGAGGGCATCGGCATCCCGCGCCCGGGCCAGGCACCATCCGCTCTGCTCCTCCACCGGCCCGCCGATGTGCAGCACGGCGGGGGCGGTGGCCACCTCACCCCAGTCCGGGAGCGCGTCGGTCACCGGGACGTCGGTCGGCCGGTTCAGCACGAGGCCCAGGGCGCCCTCGGAGGTGTGCTGGATCACCAGGACGACGGTCCGGTCGAAGTTCGGGTCGCCCAGCATCGGTTCCGCCACCAGGAGGCGCCCCGCGGTCCCCGTCATCCCCACCAGTCTCGCGCCGGCCCGGCCCCCTACGGTCGCGGCATGCTCCCCGACGGCAGCTACGACGTGTTCGTGGTGGACGCCACCGCTGACGGCCCGGGCGCGCTCCGGCTCGAGGTCACCGTGCTGGGCGGCGAGCACAAGGGCGAGGTGCTGTCGGTGCGGGCAGAGGGCCTCGGGGTGGAGGAGCTCGACGCCCTCGGGGTGCCGGGAACCCTCACCATCCGGGGTGGGGAACCGGGGCTGGTGCTGGAGCACTAGAAAGGGCGGTCGAGCGGACGGGTCTCCTCTCCCCACGACGGAGGTCGCCATGCAACGCCTCACCGGTCTCGACGCCTCGTTCCTCTACCTCGAGACGCCCTCGTCGCACATGCACGTGGCGGGGCTGATGATCCTCGACCCGTCCGAGACGGACGGCACCGTCGACCTCGAGCGGGTCAAGGAGGTGTACGGCCAGCGCCTCCACCTCGCCCCGCCGTTCCGGCGACGCCTGGCCGAGGTGCCCTTCGGCCTCCACCACCCGCTCTGGATCGAGGACCCCGACTTCGACCTCGACTTCCACATCCGCTCCACCGCGCTGCCCTCGCCGGGCACGCGGGAGCAGCTCGCGACCCTCGTCGGCCGGCTGTCCGCGATCCCGCTCGACCGCACCCGTCCGCTGTGGGAGGTGTGGGTGATCGAGGGCCTGGAGGACGGCAACGTCGCCGTGCTCTCGAAGGTGCACCACGCCGCCATCGACGGCGCGTCGGGGAACGAGATGACCGTCGCGCTCCTCGACCTCACGCCCGAGATCGCCGAGCACGAGCCCCCCGAGGAGTGGGTCCCCGACCGCGTGCCCACCGACGCCGAGCTCCTCACCTACGCGATGTCGTCGCTCGCCCGGCAGCCGGTGCGCGTGGCGAAGGCGGTGCGCAACACCGCGGGCGCCGCGCTGGCCCTGCGGCGCCGCAACCGCGAGCGCCCCTCCCTGGATCCGCCCCCGTCGCCGTTCCAGGCACCGCGCACCTCGTTCAACGCTGCCATCACGCCACGCCGCAGCTTCGCGTACACGTCCGTGTCGCTGCCGTTGGTGAAGGCGGTCAAGAACGCCACCGGCAGCACGGTGAACGACGTCGTGCTGGCGCTGTGCGCGGGCGCGCTCCGCTCGTACCTCGACGCGCAAGGCGAGCAGCCCGACGGCCCCCTCGTGGCGATGGTGCCCGTGTCGGTCCGCAGCGATGACGAGAAGGGCGCGCTCGGGAACCGCGTGACCTCCACCTTCACCAGCCTGGCGACGGACATCGACGATCCGGCCAAGCGCCTCGAGGTGATCCACGAGTGCATGGCGGAGGTCAAGGTGCAGCAGCAGGCGCTCGGGGCGGACACGCTCGGCGACTGGGCGGAGTTCGCCGCGCCTGCCGTGGCCGGGCTCGCGGCACGCCTCTACTCCCGCACGAGGATGGCCGACCGTCACCGTCCGCTGTTCAACGTCACGATCTCCAACGTCCCCGGTCCGCCGTTCCCGCTGTACTCGATCGGGTCACGGATGGTGGCGAACTACCCCGTGGGCCCGATCATGGACGGAGGCGGCCTCAACATGACCGTGATGAGCTACCTCGACCAGCTCGACTTCGGCCTGCAGGGCTGCCCGGACGTCCTCCCCGACCTCTGGTCTCTGGCCGACGCCCTCCCCGCCGCCCTCGACGAGCTGGTCGACGCCACGGGGGTCGATCGCGCCGATGCCGAGGAGCTCTCCCGCTCAGCCTGACCCGAGCGCGCCACGGATCTGTGCGGCCACCTCGGCGGCATGGTCGTCGTCTCGGTACGTCGTCCGCGGCCAGAAGAACCCGCGCAGGCCGTCGCCCTTCGTGCGCGGCACGACGTGGGCGTGGAGGTGGAGCACGCTCTGGCTGACGATGTTGTTCATCGCCACGAAGCTGCCCGTGGCCGCCATCGCGACGGGCACCGAAGCCGCGACGCGCTGCACCCGCTCGAAGAACGGGCCCACGAGCTCTGGCGGCAGATCCCCCAGGGTCACGTGGTGGTCGCGCGGCACCACGAGCACGTGCCCGGGGAACAGCGGCCGGATGTCGAGGAACCCCAGCGCGATGTCGTCGTCGAGGACGACGTGCGCGGGGGTCTCCCCCGCCACGATCGAGCAGAAGGTGCACGCGGCCATCGGCCCGCAGGTTAGGAGCGCCGGAGCGAGACCCGTCCCGGGCTAGCCGTGGTCGTAGTTCGCGAGGATCGCCACGAGGTCGACGTCGCGCTGCCGCACGGGCTCGTCGAGCCACATCCCGTGCTCGGCCACGAGCAGCCGGTCGTCGAGCACCTTGTGCGAGAGCGCTGAGCGAGCGCCGGCGCTGCAGAACTGGATGATCCAGGACCGCCGCGGGTGGTCGGTGGTGTTCGGCCCCGACCGGTGCATCACGAGGGACGAGAAGACGAGGACGCTTCCCTTCTCGACCGGCACGGGGATGCCGTCGGACGCCGGACCGTCGTGACCGACGCGGAACGGGCTGCCCGCGTCGTCGTTGACGTGCCGTCGCGTGCCGTCGTGGTGGCTGCCGGGGATCACCCAGAGGCACCCGTTGCCCTCGTGGGCGTCGTCGAGCGCGAGCCAGCACGTGACGTACTCCTCCGGGACGAGCGGGGTGTAGCCGTTGTCCTGGTGCCACGGCAGCTCCGTGCGCGCCTGCGGCGGCTTGGCCACCGCCTGCTCCCAGTAGAGGCGGGCGTCGCCCGTGCCGAGCAGCGGGAGCACGATCGGCGCCCAGCGCGCATCCGTGGCGATGGCGGTGAGCTCGGGGCTGAGGAGGTGCATCATCGGCCGGTACGACAGCGGCCCGGCCGCGGGGTCGCCCAGCGCCAGCTCGAAGGCTGCCTGCTCGACGTGCTCGAGGGCGGCGTCGCACTCCTGCGCCGTGAAGAGGTCCGGCGCGACGAAGTACCCGACCTCGCCGAAGTCGGCGAGGTCCTGGTCGCTCGGCGCGTACGTCGTGGTCATCCGGCCTCCCCTCGCCGCTGCCCGTGGCCTCAGGCTCGCACACCGAGCCTGCCCCTCGCGCGGAGCGGTGGGAGGATCTCGGTCATGGCCGCTGGCCCGATCCCCGAGCATCTGGAGCGCCTCTTCGCCGACAGGCCGCCGGCGCCCGACTTCATGGGCGTCACGCTCGATCGCGCTCGGGCGCGAGCCGAGGTCAAGGGCATCGTCCTCCGGGTGGTCGAGGTGGACGCCGAGGACGGGGCCGGCACGGCGCTGACGATGGACCTCCGCACCGACCGGCTGAACGTCCTGGTCGCCCGCGGGGTGGTCGTGCGGGCCGGCTACTTCTGAGCGGACCAGATCCCGCTCGGGACGGATCGAACCCGTGCCGGGTGGGTAGTGCCGGGCCATGCGACTCACCGGTCCCCGCCACCTGCACGCCGTGCGACTCGAGGACGACCACGTGATCGTCGAGACCCCGGAGCACGAGATCATCGACTTCGAGGGGTGCTCGTCGGACGAGGTCGAGGCCAAGGTCCACGACTTCGAGGCCTGGGCGTCCTAGCCCGCTGGCCTCTCGATCCATGGCTCCCCCGACACGACGGCCCGACCTGGCGCGCCAGGGGCTCCTGCTCGTGGCCTTCGACCTGCTCGTCGCTGCGGTCGTGGTGCGGGTCCTCGGGATCATGGTCCCCTCACCGATCCCGGTGATCTCCGCGATCGTGCTCGGCGCCGGCGGGGTCCTGGCCGTGATGGCGGCCTTCGTGGTCACCAGCTCGCCCGACGCCCGCTAGAGCTCCTTCTGGAACCAGTGGTGGGCGTAGGGCTCGTCGTTGAAGGCGTCGACCTCCGCGTAGCCGAGCTTTCGGTACATCGCGATCGCCTCGGCGAGGGCGCGGTTCGTGTCGAGCTGCACGGCGGGCGCGCCGGCTGAGCGGGCGCGGGCCTCGAGCTCGGTGATGAGCCGACGCGCCACGCCGAGGCCACGGAGGGGCGGGTCCACCCACACCCGCTTGATCTCGGCCGCGTCCGCCCCGTGGAGCTTCAGCCCTCCGCAGGCGATGGCTTCGCCCTCGCGGTAGGCCACGAGGAAGCAGCCCCACGGAGGACGCAGCTCGTCGGCGGGCAGCGGGAGCGCCGAGTCCACCGCGAAGCCCGCATCGAACCGCGCGTCCAGCTCGGCTTCGTAGGCGCGGAGGCAGCGCTGCGCGTCCGCGTGCCCAGGGTCGACGACCTCGATGGTGACACCGTCCGAGGTCACCCTCGAACGGTACCGACCTCAGACGCCGATGACGTTGGGAGGCTCGGTGTTCCCGTCGCCGTCGGGGTCGGCGAAGGTCCGCTTCGGGTTGGACTGCGGCAGGAGCCCGTCCTCCTCGGCGCGTCGGCGCGCCTCGTCGATCTTCTCCTGGACCTCGTCGATGCGCTCTTCAGGTTCGGCCATGGCTCCGCGCTACCCGGCCACGGGGCGTGGCAGACCATCCCCCACCGACCGCGCGCGGTGGGGTTCACTGAGCGGCGGTGACCCAGCGGGCTCCCTCACACCTCTACGGCGGCGCAGCCCGGGCGACCACGGGCGCCGGTCACCGACACCACCGCGACCAGAAGGAAGCGCCCACTTGACTGACCTGATTGCCGACCAGGCGCGCCTCGGCGCGTCCGAGCCCCCCACCGCCACGAGGATGGTGCTCGACACGTCGGTGCTCATATCGGATCCGGAGTCGATCAGCGCCTTTCCGGATGCCGACACGGTCATCCCGCTGGTGGTGGTGGAGGAGCTCGACCAGCACAAGAGCCGCATGGACGACGTGGGCCGCGCCGCGCGCGCGGTGATCCGCGCCATCGAGGAGCTGCGCACCGCCAACGACGGCGACATCCGCCAACCCGTCCGCCTCCCCAACGGCGGCACGTTGCGCATCGAGACGAACGGCCTCCACCTCAACGAGATCCGCGAGCACGGCCTCGACCCCACCAAGAACGACAACCGGATCCTCGCCGCCTCGCTCGGGCAGGCCGCGCACGGCCGCACCGTGGTCGTGTCCAACGACGCTGCCCTCCGCATCAAGGCCGCGCAGCTCGGGCTCGAGGCCATGGAGCACCATCGCCTGCGGGGGCGCACCGCGGTCGAACGGCCGGCGGGGTGGACCACCATCGAGGTGTCGGCCGCGACGGTCGACGCTGTGTACGCGCAGCCGGGTGGCGTCGGAATCGACGAGCTCGACCAGCGCGACGTCGAGAGCGTGCGTGAGCGGCTCGTCGACCGCTACGCGGTGCTCCGCGCCGGCAGCCAGTCGGCGCTCGTCCGCCACGTCGATGGCGAGCTGGAGCCGTTGCAGCGGGTGCCCGAGCCCTGGGGGCTGCGCCCGCGCTCGAAGGAGCAGCAGTTCGCGCTCGACCTGCTGCTCGACCCCGAGGTGCGGGTCGTGGCGCTCGACGGCATGGCCGGCACCGGCAAGACGATCCTCGCGCTGGCCGCCGGGCTCGAGCAGGTGATGGAGACGAGCCTCTACGACAAGGTCGCCGTCTACCGGCCGGTCGTGCCGGTCGGGAAGGCCGAGCTCGGGTTCCTCCCGGGCACGCTCGACGAGAAGCTCGATCCCTGGATGACCGCCGTGCACGACGCCCTGGTCGCCCTCACCGAGCGGCGCAGCCACGCCGACGCCCGCGCCATGCTCGACGAGCTCACCCAGCGCGAGAAGCTCACGATGGAAGCGGTGACGTACCTGCGCGGCCGGTCGCTGCTCGGCACCTACGTGCTCGTCGACGAGGCCCAGAACCTCGAGCCCACGACCCTGAAGACGATCCTCACGCGCGTCGGCGAGGGCACCAAGGTCGTCCTCACCGGCGACACCAGCCAGATCGACGCCCCGTACCTCTCCGAGCACAACAACGCCGTCTCGGTGCTCATCGACGCGTTCGAGGGCGAGCGCTGCTTCGGGCACATCCGGCTGGCGCACTGCGAGCGGTCCGAGGTCGCGTCGCTCGCGGCCGTCCGGCTCTGAGCCGACCGCCGTAGCCTCACCGGGCACGGTGGCCGTTCGCGAACCAGAGGTCAGCCCGCGCACGCGGCGCTTGGTGCACCTCTTCCTCCTCGCGTTCGCGATCACGGGGATCGCCCACCTCGAGCTCTACCCCTTCAGCGGCTTCCGGCTG
Source organism: Acidimicrobiales bacterium (assembly GCA_045807565.1). Classification (GTDB taxonomy): domain Bacteria; phylum Actinomycetota; class Acidimicrobiia; order Acidimicrobiales; family VFJN01; genus VFJN01. Next base: position 8,751 of record JBJMHD010000097.1, read on the forward strand.
TTCAGCGAGGTGCGGGGGGACCAGCGCACCAGCTGGGAGCTGCGCGCCGTCGACGAGCAGGGCCAGGAGATACCCATCGACGTCGACGAGCTCCCGCTCGGCTACCGGCAGGCGAAGCGCCTCATACCGACGATGGCCGACCTGGACCGGCGGGATCGCGACGAGCTGTGCGACGCGTGGGCGACCCCGCTGAGGGAGCAGGGAGTGGACGTGGTGCGGGTTCGCATCTACCGCACGGTGGCGAGCGTCCGGCCGGGCGGCGCGTCCGCCGCCCGGGAGCTGCAGTACGAGTGCGGCGGCGAGCGACGGTGACCTCGGTCGTCGCGCGCCTCGACGGCTGGTTGTTCGCAGCGGAGCCCGCGGGGCGGGTACGGGCGATGCGCGTTGCGATCGCGACGCTCCTCCTCGTCCGCCTGGCGACCGGGCCCTACGCCGACCTCGGCGGGCAGCCTGCCGCGCTGTTCCGTCCGGTGTGGTTCCTCTCCTGGCTCGATCACATGCCCTCGCACTCCGTGCTCGCCGGCCTGCAGGTGCTCGGCGGCGTCGCCGCCGTGCTCGCGATCGCGGGTCGGCGCGAGCGGCTCACCTTCGTCGTCGCGTGGGCGAGCCTGTTGGTGCTCGACGGCTGCTGGGCCAGCCGCGGGAAGGTGCAGCACAACGACCTGCCGCTGCTCCTCGTGGCCGGCGTGCTGGCCGCGGCACCGGTGGGCATCCGGTGGGTCGACGAGCGACGGGGCGCGGCGTGGGGCTGGCCGGTCCGGACGAGCATCGCCGTCGTCACGGGCATCTACTTCCTGACCGGGTTCCAGAAGCTGGTCTCGAGCGGACCGGCCTGGGTGCTGAGCGACAACCTGCGGAACGTGATGTACGCGGCCCCGCACACCGACCATCCGCCCACCGACGTCGTGTCGCTCTTCATCGCGGACCGGCCGCTCGTCGCCCACGGGGTCGCCCTCCTCACCATGGTGGTGGAGCTCGGCGCGGTCGTCGCGCTGGTGTGGCCCCGGGCGCGGCTGCCCTACGTGCTCGCCGTCGCCGCGATGCACGCCGGCGTCTACGCCACCCACGGGCTCGACTACTCGATGTGGGTCGGCACCGCCGCCATCGTGCTGATCGACTGGCGCCCCGCCCTCCTGCGCCTGTCACACGGCGAAGCCGAGCGCCGGGAGGTCGAGCACCGAGGCCGTCTCGGACGCGCGGAACACCAGCAGCCGTGAGTCGCTGAGCGCGGTGAGGCTGGTGCGCGAGCCAGCGGTGCCGCCGTGCAGTGGGAACCACGAGCCGCCGGTCGCCACCGCCAGCGGGTCCCCGTGCTGGCTCAGCGCCACGTCTCCGTCGAGCAGGAGGTAGGCCCAGCGACCGCTGGCGGCCTCGGGGTGGAAGGTGGAGCCTGCCGCGCACCGGATGAGGTCGCCCCGCCGACCCAGCGTGGTGAGGTCGTGCTGGCTGCACCGGCGTCCCACCACCGACTCGGCGATGGACTGGAGCTTCTCGTCGCGACGTCGTCCCATGCCGTGATCGTGCAGAACGCGGAGATGGCGCACCATCGGGGATGACCCCCACCGCCGCTCAGGTGTCCGGGGTCACAGTCCGGGTGGTCGTTAGCCTGACGGGATCACGACACCGTTCGACGACGCGCTGGACGCCCAGGCCGAGCACCTCAACGAGCTCGCGGCGGCGCCATGGGGCCTGCTCGATGACCCCGAGCTGGTCGCCGCCGCCTTCGCGGCCACCGACGAGGGGCGCGAACCCGACCCTCCCCTCCTCGCGTCGTTCCTCGCCCTCGTCGACGACACCGCGTCGCGCATCGTCGACCACCCGATCCGCCCACGGGTCAAGGTCACCGCCCAGGGGCTGCTGCGGGGTGAGCTCGACGTGGTGAAGGTGGAGGTGCCCGCCGTGCTGGCCGCGGGCCTGGTGCTCGACCGTGTCGTCGTGCGAGCCCAGCGCGTGCGCGTGGTCCCCGGCCTGCCCCCGCGGCTGCGAGCGGGACCGGTCGGGCTCCGCGCCTACGTGAGCCAGGACAACGTGGACCGCTGGACGCGCACCGCCCGGCTGCCGATCCGGCTCGAGCTCACCGGCGACGGCGTGCTGCTCACCACGGGGCTCCGGGGCATCCGCATGAGCGAGACGCTCGCCGACCTCGAGGTCGCCGGCCGGTTCCTCCGCCTGTCGCCGAAGCGGGTCACGATCGTGGGGCTGCCGGCACCGATGGCCCGGTTCTTCCGCGGCTACCTCCCGCTGCCCCCGCTGCCGCGGGGCGCGCGGATCACCAACGTCCGTCCGGGCGACGGCGAGCTCGAGGTCACGTTCCAGCTCGACGAGCTCGACGAGCCGCTCACACCCGAGATCGCGCGCCGGCTGCGAACGCTCACGCGCCTCCCGATCCCGGGCTTGGGATGAGCTGACGATCGCGTCGACCATCCACCAGCCGCGCGCGGCGCGTTCCTACGCTTGCGAGCACAAGCCACACGCGGGTGGGGGTGGAAATGCGTCGCCGACAGGCTGTCTACGGGCTCGACATCGAAACCGACACCACCGAGAACGGCCTCGACCCGCGCGTCGCCGCCGTCGTCACCGTCGCCCTCGCCGGCCCCGGCTACGAAGAGGTGTTCACCGGTCCCGAAGCGCAGCTGCTCGTCGAGCTGGACGCGCGCCTCGCGCAGCTCGAGCCCGGTGTGCTCGCCACGTGGAACGGCGCCGCCTTCGACCTGCCCTTCATCGCCGACCGCGCCGCGCTGCACGGCCTCGAGCTCGGGCTGCTCCTGCAGCACGACAGCTCGATCACCATGCACCGAGCGCCGCTGCCCGGCCACCGGGGCGCGTACCGCGCCAGCTGGTACGACCACGGCCACATGGACGCCTACCGGCTGTACCGCGGCGACGTGGGCCCCGCGCTGCGGATCTCCTGCTCGTTGAAGTCGATCGCGCGCTTCGTGGGGCTGGCGCCCGTGGAGGTCGACCGGACCCGCATCCACGACCTCTCCAACGAGGCGCTCCACGCCTACGCCGCGAGCGACGCTCGCCTGGCGCGGATCCTCACCGAGCGCCGCTGGGGCACCGCATCGCGGTTCGTCGACCGCGTCGCACCCGAGGACGCCGAGCCCGCCGCCGTGCTCTCGCGCCGCGGCGTGCAGGCCATCCCTGCCTGACGCCGGCCCGCGCCACCTGACCCCTTCCGGCCGTCACCACGGCCTGCGAGGCTGGCGCCCTCGCGATCTGCGGATCGCCTTTCCCGACCACGTCGCCGAGAGGTGCTCCGCATGTCCGCCCCCGTCACCCGTCGCCGCCGCCACCGCGGCCCCGACCACACCTTCCTCCCGTCGCTCGCGGCCATGGTCGACCAGGCCACCGCCGGCGCGCCCGGCCACGTGCTCGTGCGCGTGGAGGGCCCCTGCCGTCCCGACGTGAACCTCGGGCTCCGGCCCTTGGACGAGGGCGTGCACCCCTTCGACGAGCTGGCCGGCTTCGACGCCCCGGACGAGTGGACGGTGCTCGGGCTCCGCACCACGGGGCAGGCTCGCCACCTCGACCGCCCGGGCGCTGCCCCGCAGCGCATCGCCAGCACCTTCCTCGTCGACCGTCGTGGCCGCGAGGCGAGCGTGCTGCGCTTCGACCACGAGGTGATCGACGAGCCCGGTCGAGCTGTGGGCACGATCCCCGACACGTGCCGTCGCGTGATGGGCCTCCCCACCGATCCGCCGCCCCGGACCACCGAGCTCCTGTGGTCCACGATGTGGGTCGACCGGATCCTGGAGCGCTGGGCCCAGCCCGACCGCCGCTGCGACCTCGCCTCCTTCGCGCAGCTGGCGATCCTCCACCCGTCCGTGCACGCCCCGTCCCCGCCCGACGTGCTCACCGTGGCCGACCCGGCGTCGCTCGCCCGCGTCGCGCGTGCCCACGCCGCCGCCACGACGTGGTCGGCGCTCCGCTTCGCCGACGAACCGCTGCCGCTGCCCGACGGTCCGCTCTCGCCTCAGATCGCGCGCTGGATGGACGACGGGTTCTTCGCGCGCTGGGTGATCGGTGCCTACCCGCGCCTCGAGACGACGGCGTTCGAGCTGAAGGCCCTCCTCGGCCGCCCGCTCGGCCCGCTGCTGGTGGAGGCGCTCGTCCGCCTGCTCGAGCCCGCCGACGGAGGGCGGGCAGGGCGCGAACCATAAGATCCGCCGCCGATGAGCCAGGTCTTGGGCGTCGCGTTCGGACCTCGGTCCACCGAGGTGGAGGTGCGCGACCTCGCGCGCGGCACGCTGCTCGCCACCGGCACCGCCCGCCACGCCGACCTCGGCCGAGACGTCGACATCCACGACCCGATCGCCTGGTGGCGATCCCTCGCGGCCGCGATCGCCGAGGCCGGCGAGCGCGAGATCGCCGCGATCTCGGTGAGCGGCAGCCACCCCGGCCTCGTCCTCCTCGACGGCGCCGGCGCCGTCCTGCGACCGGTCCAACCGTGGTCGGACGCGGCCGCCGAGCGTGATGCCGCCCGGCTGCGGAAGGCGCTCGGCGCCGAGCGCTGGGCGCGGCAGGCCGGGATGCTCCCGACGCCTCGCGCCGCGGTCACGCGCCTGGCATGGCTCCGGCGAACCGACCCCGAGACCTACAGCCGCATCGGCGCCGCGCTGCTCCCCCACGATTGGCTCACGTACCGGCTCGCCGGACGCCCGGTCACCGATCGAGGCACCGCGTCCCTCACCGGCGCCTGGTCGCCGTCGACCGATGGCTGGATCGAGGCCGTGCTCGCGGAGCTCGGCGGGCGGGCGGCGGACTGGGAGCCCCGCCTGCCCGAGGTGCTGGGCCCCACCGAGCGGGCCGACTGGTTGGACGCCCCCGTCTACGAGCTGCTCGGGCTCCGGGGACGACCGCTCGTCGCCCCGGGCACCGGTGAGCCGATGGCTACGGCGCTGGCCCTCGGCCTCACGCCCGGCCGGGCCGGTGTGAGCCTCGCCGGCTCCACCACGGTGCTCGTGGGCCTGCGGCGTCCGATCGTCGACCCCACCGGCGGGGTGCGAAGCCGGGCCGACGCCACCGGCCGCCACCTGGCGATGGCCACCGCCGCCGGGGGCGCGGCGGCCGTCGCCGTGGTCAGCGAGCTCGTCGGGCTCCCGGCGGACCAGCTCGGTGCACTGGCCATGACCGCGACCGACCTCGACCGCGACCTGGTGGTCGTGCCCGGTGTGGCCGGCCGCAGCGGCGCGGTGCTCACCGGGCTGCGGCCCGGCGTGTCGCGCAGCAGCCTGGCGCGCGCCGCGTTCGACGGCATCTCGTGCGCGGCGCTGGACGCGCTCGACCACGCCGTCGACGCCGGCGCGACGTGGGACGACGACGAGCCGCTCCGCCTCACCGGTCCGACTGCGGGCCTCGACGCCCACGCGCAGGTGCTCGCCAGCCTCGCCGACCGCCCGGTGCTGTACGCCGGCGGATCGCTCGCGGCGGCGGGCGCGTGCGTGCAGGCGGCCGCCGTCCTCGCCGAGGAGCCGCCGGAGGTGGTCGCCGAGCGCTGGGACCTCCTGCGTGGCACCCGGGTGGACCCCGTGGAAGACCCCCACCGGCTGGCCCGTCGCCTCGCCAACGCCGAGGAGCGAAGCCGCCAACGTCGGGCCTTGCTCGACTCCGGGTGAGGTGCTACGAAATGCACTGAAGGTTGCCTGAGGCGCCCTCCCTCGTCGGCACGGCCGGCCGCTCCGCACCACCTGCTGCGAGGAGGCCGCCGTGCCCGTCCCCACCCTCGGCCGGATCCGCCGCCGTGCCGCCGTCGGCGTCGCCCTCCTCGCGCTCGCCGGCGCCGTCCTCGTCGCCGGGCCGCGACCCGCCTCGGCCGTGGTGAGCCCGCTCCACGGCTACCGAGCCACCGTCGACGGCTTCACCAGCTGGTACGGGTCCTACGACATGGCGGGCCTCGGCACGGCCTGGTGCATCGACCACGGGATCCATGCGCCCGATCCCGCCTACGCCTACCGCGCCGCCGACGTGTCGGCGATCCCGGTGCGTACGCGCACGGCGATGGCCTGGGTGCTCGGACGCCACGCCACCGGCACGGACCGCGTCCGCCACGCCGCGGTGATGCTCGTGCTCCACGACCTGATGGGCGCCCGCTACCCGTCCGGCGACCTCGACGTGGCGCGCCTCCGCCCCACCGACCTGGCGGGGTTCGGCGGGCAGGAGGCGGCGGTCCTCGACCTCGCCCGCCGAGCGAAGGCGGATGGCCTCGCCCACGCCCACCTGCGCGGACCGCTCGCCGTCCAGCTCCGCGTCGGGGTGCCCGACGCGCACGGCACCGTGCCCATCACGGTCCGCCTCGTCGACGGCGCGGGCCAGGGCGTCGCCGGCCTGGCCGTGGCCCTCGACGCGTCCGCGGGCACCACCCTCCTGAGCCGATCGGTCACCACCGGCCCAGATGGCACCGTCCGCACCTCCGCTCGCCCGGTCCGCCTCCCCCTGACGGTCCGGGCGAGCGCCCTCGCACCCGGGCTCGAGCTGGCGGCCTGGGCGCCGACGACCCGCACCGCGCAGCGGGTGGCGCGCCCCGTCGTCCGGCCGCTCACGGCCGTGGCCACGCTCGCCGCGCCCGCCACGACCACCACGACCGTCGCACCCACGACCACGACGCTGCCGCCGACGACCACGACGCTGCCGCCGACGACGACGACCGTCCTGCCGACCACCACCACCACCGTCCCACCGACGGCGACGACGCTCGCCTCGACCACCACCGCGCCCGCTGCCGCCGTCCCCGCGACCACCACCACCACGGCGCCGCCCGTCACCGTGCTGAGCGCGCCGCCGACCATGCCCACGCTCCCCCGCACGGGCATCGACGCGCTCGGGCTCGTGCTGCTCGCGCTCGGGTTCGTGCTGCTGGGCACGGCGGCGCTCGAGGCACGCCGGCCGCAGGTCATGGGGTCACCGGGGATCGGCCATCATGGCGACCATGGGGGAACCCGGCGCCGCTGACCCGATGCCGCGGCCCGACCGCGTGCTCGGCCTCGCGATCGAGCGCTCCTACGAGGTGTTCTCCCGCAACCGGGTGGGGACCTCGATGGTCGTGCGGCGCGGTGACATCACCGCCGAGGACATCGCGCCGCTCGCCGGGCCGGTGCGATCGGTGCCCGCCGCCGCCATCGATCGGTGGCTGCCCCACGCCGTCACCACCTGGGGGACCTCCGACGACCTCCGTGCGCTCCTGCCGCGCGTGTTCGAGCTCCTCACCGCCGGCCTGCTCGTCACCCCCCCGGAGGCGGTGTTCAGCAAGATCCGCCAGGGCGACTGGGGCGAGTGGGCGATCGACGAGATCCGCGCCATCGACGACATCGTCGACGCGCTGTGGCTCGCCACGATCGCCCAGCACCCCTCGCTGATCGGCCTCCCCGCCGCCCGCGTCCTCACCGCCATCGCCGAGCTCGGCCGCGACCTGCAGCCGCACCTCGACGACTGGCTCCTGATGGCGTCGTCGACCGGCCCACATGCCGCCGCCGCTCGCGAGCACCTGGCTGACCTGGCCCGCCAGGCCGACAACCTGGCCGCGGCGGACCTCGCCCTCGGCACGCTGTTCTGGACGCCCCGCCCCACCGAGGCAGCCCGCCTCGAGCGGTGGATCGGGTCAGACGCGGTCCGCAGCCACGCCCGCTGACGATACTGCCGACGTCAGCCGAGGGCGCCGGCGTCGCGCAGCGAGGCGATGCGCGCGTCGTCGTAGCCGAGCACCTCGCGGAGGATCACGTCGGTGTGCTGGCCGGCGTCCGGGGCCTTGGTGGGCAGCTCGTGCTCCTCGCCCACCACCTTGATCGGCGACGGCACCTGGGCGTTGCCGACGCGCTCGTGGGGGATCCACGGCAGGCGGTCCTGGAACTGCGGGTCGTCGGCCAAGGTCTTCGGCGTGTTCACCGGTGCGATCGGGGTGTTGGCCCGGTTGCCGAGCTCGATCCACTCGTCGGTGCTGCGCGAACGGAAGATCGACGCCAGCTCCTCGCGCAGCGCGGTGTTGCCACGGGCGTGGTCGGCGTACTGCGACCCCGGGTGCTGCTCGAAGAGGTCGGCTCGGCCGATCGCCTCGCAGAAGTTCTGCCAGAACTCCCGCTCGGAGGCCATGAAGAGGACGTGCCCGTCGGCGGTCTCGTAGAACTGGTAGCGCACGCCGTCGCGCATCCCGGCCGTACCGGGGGCGCGGCGTTCGTAGCCATCGGCCTTGTTGCCCGTGACCTCGCTCTCCGGGCGCTCGTAGGCCTTCCACGTCTCGCTGCGGAGCCAGTCCATGGCGGCGGCGGCGTCGGACTGCGCGATCTCGAGGCGGCACGGCTGCCCGGTGGCCCGAGCACGGGTGATGCCGGCCAGCACGCCGAGCGCACCGAACAGCGGGCCGGCGTGGATGCCGACCGACGGGTGCTCCGGGATGGCGCAGTAGCCGTCCTCGGTGATCTCGGGCTGCACCAGACCGGCCCAGACGTCGTACGCGATGCCGTGGCTGGGCATGTCCTTGTACGGCCCCGTCATGCCGTACCCGGAGATCGTGCAGAAGACGATGCGTGGGTTGACGGCTCGACACGCGTCGTAGCCGACGCCGCGCTTGTCCAGGCCGCCCGGCCGCATGGCCTCGATCACGGCGTCAGCGCCCTGCACCAGCTCGAGGAAGACCGCCCGACCCTCGTCGGTGCGCAGGTCGATCACGATGGAGCGCTTGCCGCGGCTGATGTGCAGGTGCATCAGCGACGTGCCCTCCACGATGGGCCACGTCATCTGCCGGATGTAGTCGCCCGAGGGGGGCTCCACCTTGATGACATCAGCGCCGAGGTCGGCCAGCGTGGTGGTGATGGCGCCCGGGCCGAGCATCGAGCACTCGATGATGCGGACGCTCGCGAGCGGCGCCGGGAGGTCGGTGGGGGGCGAGTTCTTCACGAGCGGACGATGATGGCACACTGTCTGACGCCCCGTCAGAAACCGAGCAAGGGTTCATGGACCTCTCCTTCACCCCCGACCAGGAGGCCCTCAGGGAGGCCACCACCCGGCTGTACGCCAAGGAGTCGCACGGCGAGCGCGTGCGGGAGGCGGAGCCCTCGGGGTTCGATCCCGCGCTCTGGGACGCTGTCGTCGCGATGGGGCTCCCGACCATGGCGCTGCCCGAGGACGCCGGCGGAGCCGGGGCCTCGCTCACCGATGCCGCCGCGGCCGTGGAGGTGCACGGGGCCTTCCTGGGATCGATCCCGCTCGTCGAGACGATCGCCGCCACCCGGTTGCTCGCGACGCTCGGGCGCGCCGACCTGATCGACGCCGCCGCGCCAGCCGCGCTCGCGCTCCACCCGTCCGCGGCCGAACGGGCTGACCTGGTCCCCGGCGCGGCGGTGGCGTCGGTGGTGGTCGCGCTCGAGGACCAGCGCCTCGTCGCCGTCGCGGCGCCGTCCGTGTCGCCCCGTCGGACCCTCGCCGGCCTCGCCGTCGGCGACGTGGACCTCGGCGGGGCGACGATGCTCGCGGAGGGGCCGGCCGCGGTCGACGCCTTCGAGCGGGCGCTCGACGAGTGGCGGGCCCTCACCGCCGTCGCCCAGGCGGGCCTCGCCCGCACGACGCTCGACACGGGCCTGCAGTACGCCAAGGACCGCCACCAGTTCGGGGTGCCGATCGGCAGCTTCCAGGCCCTCCAGCACCGCTTCGCCGACCTCCACACGCGCGTCGAGGGCAGCCGGCTCCTCGCCTTCGAGGCGATCTGGGCCCTCGACGAGGGCCACCCGCTCGCGCCGGGCCTCGCCGCCCAGGCGTCGTGGTGGTGCGGGGAGGTGGCCGACGAGGCAGCCGGGTTCAGCCTGCACGTGCACGGCGGCTACGGGTTCATGCTCGAGTACGACGTGCAGCTCCACGTGCGGCGGGCCAAGGCCAGCCGGCTGCTGCTCGGTGACCCGCGCCGCGAGCTCCAGCTCGTCGCCGAGCGGCGGTGGGGCTCGTCGGCTCCCAGCCCGACCGACGTCGCCGCGGCCGCCATCGCCGCGCCCACCCGCGGCGGCATGGACTTCCGCCTCGACCCGGAGACCGAGGCGTTCCGCGCCGAGGTGCGCCGCTTCATCGCCGAGCACCTCGACGACGAGATCGTCGACCGAGCCCTCGCCACGGGCACGATGCACGACTGGGGGTTCCACCGCGCCCTCTGCGAGCGCGGCTACCTGGCGGCGGCGTGGCCGCCGGAGCTGGGCGGACTGGGCCGCAACGCCATCGACCAGTGCCTGCTCAGCCAGGAGCTGTTCGGCTCGGGCGCCCCCATCGACGGCCTGAGCATCGCCGCCATGGTCGGGGCCACGCTGCTCGTGTGCGGCACCGACGAGCAGAAGGCCGCCGTCGTCCCCGGCATCCTCGCCGGCGAGGTCATGTGCTGCCTCGGCTACAGCGAGCCCGATGCCGGGTCCGACGTCGCTGCCGTGGCCACCAAGGCCACCCGGGACGGCGACGACTGGGTGATCGCGGGCCAGAAGATGTTCACGACCATGGCCCACGAGGCCCAGTACGTGTTCCTGCTCACCCGCTCGAACCCGGACGCCCCGAAGCACAAGGGCCTCACCATGTTCCTCGTGCCGATGGACACGCCCGGCATCGAGATCACGCCCGTCGAGACCGTCGGCGGCGAGCGGACCAACATCACCTTCTACAACGACGTCCGGGTGCCCGACGCTGCTCGGGTGGGCGACGTCGACGGCGGTTGGAGCGTCCTGCACGCCGCCCTCGTGTACGAGCGGACCTCCGCCAACTGGGGCGAGCCGAACCACCTCGTGGAGTCCGTCGCCGGCTGGGCCATCGACGCGCGCACCGACGGGGCTCGTCCCTTCGACGAGCCCGAGGTGCGGGCCACGCTCGCCCGGGCCTCCACCGAGTTCGAGGTGGGCCGGCTCCTGCTGTTCCGGGCCGCCTGGCTGGCCTCGCAAGGGGAGATGCCCCAGGTGGAGGGCTCGATGGCGAAGCTGCACATCACCTAAGCCTTCGTGCGGGCCAGCTCGGAGCTGCTCCAGCTGCTCGGCCCGGCCGGCCTGCTGCCGGGCTCCGAGCCCGGCAGCGCGCTCCGGGGCCTGGTGGAGCACGCCTTCCGGCACGCCGTCGTCACCACCATCTACGGCGGCTCCAGCGAGGTGCAGCGGGAGATCATCGCCGGCCGAGCCCTCGACCTGCCCAGGAACCGGTAGCCCGACGCCGCGGACTTGACACGCGGGGTGCCATCGCCGCGCCCGTGTTCTGTCATGTGACGGACATCACAAGCGCTCATGTTGCGGTTGTGTTGCGAACCGTGGCTAGCGTTGTGGCCCGAACACACCTAGCCGCCGTGAGGGCGGCCCGCCGCTGGGGCGCCGTGGTTCGCCGATCCCCGATCCACTTCGGCGCGCGCCCCAGCCCACCCCCCACCCCAGGAGGACACCCCCCATGTCCGGGACGGACCACCCCCCGAGTACGAACGGCCCGGCGCGCCACCTCCGCGAGAGCACTCGCGAGGCGGGTCGCCGGGCCCTGTGGAGCAGCCTCGCCGCCGTCGCGGTCGTCGTCGGCCCGGTGACGATCGCCTCGGCCACCGACGGCCCCGACGCCGCCTCGGCCGCTGAGCCGACGGCCACCATCGCCCTCCAGGAGGAGTCGCAGCTGATGCGGGCGCAGGCCGCCGACTCCCCCGTCCTCGCCAGCATCGAGTCGCTGGCCGAGGCGGTGGCGCCCCCCACCACGGTCGCCGCCCGCGTGGCTCCGGCGCCCCCGCCGCCTCCCCCTCCTCCCCCGCCGCCGGCACCGCCCGCCGTGCAGCCCGTGGCCTCGGGCTCCGGCTACGCCGACCCGAGCAACCCCGCCGCCTGGGATCGCCTCGCCCGGTGCGAGAGCGGCGGCAACTGGGCCGCCAACACCGGCAACGGGTACTACGGCGGCATCCAGTTCTCCCTGAGCTCCTGGCAGGCCGTAGGCGGCACCGGGTACCCGAACCAGGCCAGCCGCGAGACGCAGATCGCCATGGGCCAGCGCCTGTGGAACCAGGGCGGCTGGTCCCACTGGCCCGCCTGCAGCCGCAAGCTCGGCTACCGCTGACAGGATCTGTGTCGCCTTCTGCGC
>JBJMHD010000098.1:0-12606 GCA_045807565.1 Acidimicrobiales bacterium
GTCGCGGTGTTCACCTCGGCGACGTGCGGCACCTGCGCCGGCGTCTGGGAGCGCGCCCAGCCCCTCGCCAGCGACGCCGTCGCCGTCCAGCAGCTCGAGCACAGCCGTGATCGAGCGCTCCACGAGCGGTACGGGATCGACGCGGTGCCCGCGACCCTCGTCGTCGACGCCGAGGGCGTCGTGGCCGCGAGCTTCATCGGCCCGGTGACGGCCACGGACCTGTGGGCCGCCGTCGCCGAGGCGCGCGACCCCGGGAGCACCCCGCCCGAGTGCCACCCCGCCTAGGGGCTACGAGCGACGCCGCGGGGTGTCGGGCGTGACGTCGGCGGTGGCGTGCACGGCGGCGTCTGTGCTGAACGCGCCGGACCCCTCGCCCCGACCGTCGGTGGCCTTCCACTCGCCGAACTCCTCGATGGCGGTGCGGCCCTCGCGGCCCAGCGCGACCAGGCGGTAGACCTCGGACCCGTCGATCGTCTCGTGCTCGAGCAGCGCGCGAGCCACGAGGTCGAGGCCGCTGCGGTGCTCGGTGAGGGTGGCGCGGCAGCGGTCCTCCTGCTCGCGGAGGATGCGCTCCACCTCTTCGTCGATCACGCGGGCCGTCTCGTCGGAGTAGTCGCGGGAGTGCATCAGGTCGTCGCCGAGGAACACCGCGCCCTGCGACCCCCACGCCATGGGGCCGACGCGATCGGACATGCCCCACTCGCGCACCATCTTGCGCGCCAGCTCGGTGGATCCCACCAGGTCGTTGTTGGCGCCGGTGGAGATCACGCCGAACACGAGCTCCTCGGCGATGCGGCCGCCCATGCGTACGACGAGGCTGTCCTCGATGTAGTCCTGCCGGTAGATGTGGCGATCGTCCATCGGGAGCTGCTGGGTGACGCCGAGCGCCATGCCCATCGGGAGGATCGTGACCTTGTGGACGGGGTCCGCCTGCGGGAGGACGGCAGCCGCGACCGCGTGGCCGGCCTCGTGGTAGGCGATGGCCTCCTTCTCGCGGTCGGCGAGCGCCATCGACTCGCGACGAGCGCCCATCAGCACGCGGTCGCGGGCCATCTCGAAGTGGTGCTGGTGGATCTCCTCCTCACCGGCACGGACCGCGAACAGCGCCGCCTCGTTCACCAGGTTGGCGAGGTCGGCACCTGACATGCCCGGCGTGCCCCGAGCGACGACGTCGAGGTCGAGCGCCGGCGCGAGCCGCTTCGACTTGGCGTGGACCCGGAGGATCGCCGCTCGCTCGCTCAGCTCCGGGAGCGGCACGACCACTTGGCGGTCGAAGCGGCCCGGACGCAGCAGGGCGGGGTCGAGGATGTCGGGGCGGTTCGTGGCGGCGATCATCACGATGCCCTCGGTGGCCTCGAAGCCGTCCATCTCCGACAGCATCTGGTTGAGCGTCTGCTCCCGCTCGTCGTGGCCGCCGCCCAGGCCCGCCCCGCGCTTGCGGCCGATCGAGTCGATCTCGTCCACGAAGATGATCGCCCGGCCCATCTTGCGAGCGCTCTGGAACAGGTCGCGGACGCGGCTGGCGCCGACGCCCACGAACATCTCCATGAAGTCGGACCCGGTGACCGAGAGGAACGGCACCCCGGCCTCGCCGGCGACGGCTCGGGCGATGAGCGTCTTGCCGGTGCCCGGGGGGCCGACGAGGAGGACGCCCTTCGGGATCCGTGCGCCGATCTCGGCGAACCGGTCGGGGGTCTTCAGGAAGTCGACGACCTCCTTGATGTCCTGCTTCACGCCGTCGTACCCGGCCACGTCGGCGAAGGTGGTGCCGGGGCGCTCGGTGGAGTACGTCTTGGCCTTCGAGCGGCCGATCGACATGATCCCGCCCATCTGGCTCTGGGCGCGGCGGTTCATGAACCAGAAGAAGCCGACGAGGATCACCATCGGCAGCAGGAAGGGGAGCAGGCTCACGAACCAGTTGGGGCTCGGCGTCGTGTACTCCACGTCCACCCCGGCCTCACGCATGGCGGTGAGGTCGGAGTCGGGCAGACCGCCGTCGAGCGGGCCGGTGGTGCGGAAGTCGCCGCCTCCGGCGTCGTCGTCGTAGGTGCCCTTGATCGAACCGTCGGTGTTGTCGATCTCGACGCTCTCGACCTTGCCCGCGCGCACCGAGTCCATGAAGGCGGCATAGGAGACCGGATCGGGGTCGCCTGCCCCGCCCAGCAGCGGGCCGAGGAACAGGATGCTCAGCGTGAGCCCGAGCAGCGCCCACAGCCCCCAGCGGGGCATGCCCTGCCCCGGAAGGCCGCGGCTCCCTGACCCCTTCGGCGGCGGGGGGGGCGGGGGCGGCAGACCCTCCGGGCTCATGGCGACAGGATACGGGGCGGCCCCACGGAATCGCAGCCGGGAGCGCGGGGCGAGGGTCCACCGCCACGGATCGAGTCGTGGCTAGCGTCCGCGCCATGAGCAGCCGCACGTGCGCCAAGCCGGGGTGCAGCACCAGCGCCTCCGCCACGCTCACCTACGACTACACCGGCCGCACGGCGTGGGTGGAGCACCTCAACGACGAGGCGCACCCGATGCGGTACGACCTCTGCAACGAGCACGCCGACTCCCTCACCGTGCCCATGGGCTGGGCGCTGCAGGACCGTCGGGTGCGCTACCCCTCGGCGCTGGCCTCCTGACTTCCGGGGCCTCCCCGGCCCCACGTACCCTGCCCCGGTGAACGAGGTCGGCACGGTGCCCGTCCCTGTCCCGCCCAGGGTCCAGCGCTGGGGCCTGGGCGACGTCGCCGTCGGCTGGGTCGTGGTGTACCTCGCCTCCAGCATCTGGGGCATCGCCGTCATCGCGGCCACCGGCCATGCCGGCGAGGAGTTCGACGACCTCCCCCTCGGGGTGGTCGCCCTCGCCCAGCTCGGTCTGGCGGTGGGCTTCTTCCTCGTGCCGTGGGCCGTCACCAAGGCCAAGGGCAACGGGATCGTCGCCGACCTCGGGGTCCGGGTTCGATGGCAGGACCTCTGGACCGGCGGCGCGGCCGGCATCGTCACGCAGATCGTGCTCCTGCCGCTCCTGTACTGGCCGCTGCTCGAGGCGCTGGGCAAGACGGCCGACGACCTCGAGGGTCCCGCGCAGACGCTCACCGACCGGGCCAACGGCCCGCTCGACGTGTTCCTGCTCGTGCTGATCGTGGGCGTGATGGCACCGGTGTTCGAGGAGATCTTCTACCGCGGCCTGCTGCAGCGCTCCCTGCTGAAGCGCGGGCTGCCACCCGTCGCCGCCATCGGCATCACGGCCGTGCTCTTCGCCGCCACCCACTTCCAGCTCCTGCAGCTGCCCGGGCTGTTCGTGGCCGGCGCGGTGTTCGGCACGCTCGCCTACCGCGCCGACCGCCTCGGGCCCGCGATCGCCGCGCACCTCACCTTCAACATGGTGACCGTCATCGCCCTGCTCGCTGCCTGACCGGATGCAGCGACGCGAGGGTGCGACGATGGCCGGCGCCATGAGCTCGGATCGACCTGTCGACGGTGACGTCCTCCTCGACGACCGCGTCGACGACGTCGGGGCCGACGAGTGGGAGTGGGAGGCGCTCGACGATGCCGGCGAAGGGGGAGCGCCGCCCGAGGACCCGGAGTGGCGGGCCTCGCGCGACCGGTTCATCCGCCGGTCGGTCGATTGGTTCGCCGTCGTCGCGTGCGTGCTGTTCGTGTTCCTGAACCTGCACCCCGCGCAGATCCTGGACAGCGCGGTGCCGTCCGGCGGCGACATGGGTGCGCACGTGTGGGGCCCCGCGTTCCTGCGCGACCACCTGCTCACCCACGGCCGCATCTCGGGATGGACGCCCGACTGGTACGCCGGCTTCCCCGCGTACCAGTTCTACATGGTGCTCCCGTCGTTGCTCATCGTCGCGCTCGACGTGGGGCTCTTCGGCGGCTGGACCATGATCGTGCCCATCGCGGCGGGCGCGGCGTTGGTGCTCCTCGGCACGCGCCTCGACGGCTGGCGGCGGTGGGCGGTCGTGGCCGGCGCGGCGGTCGTCGTCGTCCTCGGCGTGGAGCTCCCGTACGGCACCGCCTTCAAGCTGGTCACGCTCCTCGGCGTGCTGAGCCTCCCGGTCTGCGCCTACGCCTTCGGGCGGCTGGCCGACCTGCCGTTCCCGGGACCAGCGCTCCTGTCGGTCGGCAGCGTGCTCTTCCTGTTCGATCGCAACTTCACGATCTACGGGGGCAACATCGCCTCCACGCTCGCGGGCGAGTTCGCGTTCTCGATCAGCCTCTCCTTGGCCGTCCTCTACCTCGGGGTCGTGGTCCGCGGGTTGCGCACGGGGAAGCACCGTGCCCTGGCCGCCGTGCTGCTCGCGCTCACGGGGCTGTGCCACCTCATCCCCGCGTTCTTCGCCCTCACGTGCACGCTCGTGATCGCGGTCATGAGGCGACCACGCGTGCGCACGTGGATCTGGGTCGCGTGCGTGCTCCCCGTCGCCGGCCTGATCAGCTCGTTCTGGGTGCTGCCGTTCTGGTGGCAGCGCGCGTACGTGAACGACATGGGCTGGGAGAAGCTGCCCTACGCCACGGCGGAGAACGGGTTCCGCTCCTGGAAGCAGACCCTGTTCACGCTCGACGGTGAGACCTACTGGAAGTACCTGATCCCTCGCTCGGTGGCGGGGATGCCGAGCGACATGCGCTGGGTCGTCGCCCTCGCCTGCGTCGGGGTGGTCCTGTCGATCGCGTTCCGGATCCGCGCCGGCCTCTACCTCGCGGGGTGCACCGTGCTGATGGCGGTCGGCTTCGTGTTCCTCAGCGAAGGCCGGCTGTGGAACGCGCGGATCCTGCCCTTCTACTACCTCGGGCTGTACCTCTTGGCGGCGATCGGCGTCGCCGAGGTCGCTCGGACGCTCGCCGTCCTCGTCGCACCTGATCCGGATCGGCCGAGCGTGATCGGACCCGCCATCACCGCGGGCGTGGTGGCCCTGTCGGCGTTCGTGTTCGTGGGGTTGCCCCTTCGATCGCTGCCAGGGGGCGATGCGCACGCCGACGGCAGCTACTCGTGGCTCCTGTTCCACAACGGCATCGACAAGCAGAGCTTCGTGCGGTCGTGGGCGAGCTGGAACTACACCGGCTACGAGGGCAAGGCCGCCTACGCCGAGTACCGCGACCTGGTGAAGACGATGCGCGACATCGGTGACGAGCACGGCTGCGGCCGCTCGATGTGGGAGTACGAGAAGGAGATCAACCGCTACGGCACGCCGATGGCGCTGATGCTGCTCCCGCACTGGACCGACGGCTGCATCGGCTCGATGGAGGGCCTGTTCTTCGAAGCCTCGGCCACCACGCCGTTCCACTTCCTGAACCAGGTGGAGCTCAGCGCCGCCCCGAGCGCGGCACAGCGAGACCTTCCGTACGGAACCTTCGACATCGACGAGGGCGTCCGCCACCTCCAGCTGATGGGCGTGCGCTACTACCTCGCCACCAGCGCGCAGGCGACCACGGCCGCCCGTGCCAACCCCGACCTCACCGAGCTCGCCACCTCGGGCCCGTGGGTGATCTTCGAGGTGGCCGACAGCGACCTGGTGGAACCCCTCGACAACGAGCCGGCGGTGCTCGACGGCCAGAGCCTCACCCAGCACGACTGGATCTGCGCGACGCGGAACGACGACGGCAAGTGCATGGGGCCCGCGATCAGCTGGTACCTCGATCCAGACAGCGAGGGGGTGTTCCTCGCCGCGTCCGGTCCGAAGGAGTGGCAGCGCGTCGACCCGGCCGACCCCGAGCCCGAGGTGCGTCCGGTCCCCGAGACGGAGATGTCCGGGCTCGAGGTGGGGACCGACCGGATCGCGTTCGACGTCGACGAGGTGGGCACGCCGGTGCTGGTGAAGGCGTCCTACTTCCCCAACTGGAGGGTCTCCGGGGCCGACGGGCCGTACCGCGTCGCACCGAACCTGATGGTGGTCGTGCCCACCGACGAGCACGTGGAGCTCACGTACGGCCGCGAGCCCGTGGAGTGGGTCGGGTACGCGCTCACGCTGGTCGGCATCGGGCTGGCGATCCTCCTCGCCACCCGGCCGCCGCTGCGGGGGCGTGACGAGGAGCTCGAGGTGCGCGACGGTCCGCACCACCTCGCTGCGGACCCGTGACGCGGGACCGGTCGCCCGGTCGCCTGCGCCGGTTCGCGCTGGTGGCGCTGGTGCCGACCGTGATCGACATCGCGCTGCTCGTCGCCCTCCGGCAGGGCGCAGGGTGGATCCTCGTGGTCGCCGACGTCGTCGCCATCGCCGTGGCGTCGGCGTTCTCCTACGTCCTCCACCGCACCTACACGCTCCGCTCCGACCCGTTCGTCCGCTGGGTCCGGATGCCGCTCGCGTTCATCGCCGTGGCGACGGTGGCCGGTCTCGTCGACGTCGTCGTCCTGCGCTCCGTCTACGCGGCGACTGGGTTCGACACCACCCCCGCCCTCGTCGCGGCGAAGCTGGTCGCGCTCTCGGTCGCTGCGGTCGTGCGCCTCGCGCTCTACCGGGCCCTGCTGCTGCAGGCCGTCCGCCAGCGGTTGCACGAACAGGTCCCACGGCCGCCGGCTCCCGGCTCGGTGCGCGCGACCGTCGTGATCCCCGCCCTCGACGAGGCTGCTGGGATCGCCCGCACGATCAGCGCCGTGCGGTCAGCGTTGGCGGGCGTCGACGCGGACGGCGGCGTGGAGATCGTGGTGGCGGACGACGGATCGGCGGACGGCACCGCCGACGCCGCGCTGGCTGCGGGTGCCGACCAGGTGGTGGTGCTGCCGGAGAACCGCGGCAAGGGAGCGGCGGTGCGAGCGGGCGTGGCCGCCGCCCGTGGTCGGTCGATCGCCTTCACCGATGCCGATCTCGCCTACTCGCCCGACCAGCTGCTCGGCGTGCTGCGGAAGGTCGAGGGCGGGTGGGACGCGGTGATCGGGAGCCGCCGGCACCCCGGCACCACCCGCGTGCAGGGGGCGGGCGTGCTCCGCGACCTCGGCAGCCGGTCGGTCAACCTGCTCGCGATGGCGGTGCTCCTCAGCCATCCGCACGACACCCAGTGCGGGCTCAAGGCGTTCCGGTCCGACACCGCGAAGCAGGTCTTCGGGCTCGGCCGCGTCGATCGCTTCGCCTTCGACATCGAGGTGCTGCACCTCCTCGAGCGCCACGGCTGGACCGTCGTGGAGGTCCCCGTGACGCTGTCGATGGGTGAGCGCACCACCGTGCGGCTCGCCCGCGACACCCTTCGCCTCGTCCGTGACCTCTGGCGCATCCGCCGGTGGTCGGCCACGGGCGCGTACGAGCTGTCCGATCCGGCTCCCGTGCCGCCCGTCGCCCAACCGACGTCCTGACCCCGCACCGGCGCCCCCTAGGGTGGGCCGGCCATGGCGGACCTCGATGCGATCTTCAAGGCCTATGACATCCGGGGCACCACGCCCGATCAGCTCGATGCCGAGGTCGCCGGCGCGGTGGGGCGGGCCTTCGCCGTGTTCGTGGGCGGGCAGGTCGGCGGCGCTCGGAAGGTGCTCGTGGGGCGCGACATGCGCCCGACCGGCGTCGAGCTCGCCGCCGCCTTCGCCGACGGCGTCCGGGCGCAGGGCCTCGACGTGGTGGACCTCGGCCTCACGTCCACGGACCTCGTGTACTTCGCCGCCGGGAAGCTCGACGCACCGGGCGCCATGTTCACGGCGTCGCACAACCCCGCCCAGTACAACGGCGTGAAGCTGTGCCTGGCGGGCGCTCGTCCGGTGGGCGAGGACAGCGGGCTCGCGGAGATCAAGGCCATGGCGGCGGACGGCGTGCCGGCCCACGACGGCCCGGCCGGCGGGTTCGAGCGGCTCGACCTGCTGCGAGCGTTCGCCGAGCACGTGCGGTCGTTCATCGACGTGGACGGGCTGCGCCCGCTGAAGGTGGTGGCCGACACCGCCAACGGCATGGGCGGTCTCGTCGTGCCGGCCGTCTTCGAGGGGCTCCCGGTGGACCTCGAGGTGCTGTACGGGGAGCTCGACGGCACCTTCCCGAACCACCCTGCCGATCCCATCCAGCCGGAGAACCTGCGCGACCTCCAAGCGCGCGTCCTCGAGGTGGCAGCCGACGTCGGCCTGGCCTTCGACGGTGACGCCGACCGGGTGTTCCTCGTCGACGAGAAGGGTGTCCCGCTCTCCGGGTCCACCACCACCGCCATCGTCGCCGCCGGGATCCTCGAGAAGGACCCGGGCGCCACCATCCTCCACAACTGCATCTGCTCGAAGGCGGTGCCGGAGGTCGTGCGCGAGCGCGGTGGCACCCCCGTGCGCACCAAGGTGGGCCACAGCTTCATCAAGGCCGTCATGGCCGACACCGGGGCGGCCTTCGGTGGCGAGCACTCGGCGCACTACTACTTCCGCGACAACTGGCGCGCCGACTCGGGCTCCATCGCCGCCCTGATGGTCCTCGAGCAGCTCGGCACCTCGGGTTCGTCGCTGTCGGAGCTGCGCCAGCCGTTCGATCGCTACGCGGCGTCGGGTGAGATCAACACCCGCGTCGACGATCCCGCGGGGGTGATCGAGCGGGTGGCCGAGGTCTACGCCGACGCTTCGCAGGATCGGCTCGACGGCCTCACCGTCGACCTGGGCGACTGGTGGTTCAACCTGCGGCCGTCCAACACCGAACCGCTGCTCCGGCTCAACCTCGAGGCGCCGGATGCGGCAAGGTGTGCCCGTCACGTCGACGAGGTCCGCGCCCTCATCGACAGCCCCTAGACCGTCCGCCAGCCCCGAAGGAGCCCGCCCCATGGCCCTCGATCCCCAGCTGCTCGAGATCCTCGCCTGCCCCGACGACAAGGGCCCGCTCCTCTACTTCGAGGACGAGAGCTCGTTGTACAACCCGCGCCTCAAGCGGCGGTACGCCATCAAGGACGACATCCCGATCATGCTGATCGACGAGGCCGAGGCCGTGGACGACGCCGAGCACGAGCGGCTCCTCGCCAAGGCCGAGTTGCAGGGCATCAGCCCCACGTTCGCGGAGTAGGTCGGCCCCGTGTCCGGCTTGCTCGACACCGTCGGCATGTTCGACCTGGCCGCCGCCCTTCCCG
Organism: Acidimicrobiales bacterium; assembly: GCA_045807565.1. Classification (GTDB taxonomy): domain Bacteria; phylum Actinomycetota; class Acidimicrobiia; order Acidimicrobiales; family VFJN01; genus VFJN01. The sequence continues at coordinate 9,000 of JBJMHD010000098.1, forward strand.
AGCAGGTGGTGGCCGCCGCCGAGCTCGGCGCGGAGGTCGACGGCCTGCCCGAGCGCGAGGCGATCGACCACGTCGTGGTCCTCGGCGTGGGGGGCAGCGGCGTCGCCGGCGACGTGCTCGCGGCGATCGCCGGCCCGTTCATGCCGGTGCCCGTCACCGTGGTGAAGGGCTACGAAGCGCCCCCGTCCGTGGGCGAAGGCACCCTGTGCTTCGCCATCTCGTACTCGGGCGACACCGAGGAGACCGTCGAGGCCACGCAGGCCGCCGCCGCCGCCGGCGCCAGCATCGTGGTGCTCGCCAGCGGGGGGGAGCTCGGTCGGCTGGCCGCGGCCTGGGACGCGCCGCACGTCGTGCTGCCCGAGTGCCCCATGCCCCGCGCCGGCGTGGGCTCGGTTGCCATCCCGCCGCTCGTGATCCTCGACCGCATCGGCCTGTTCACGGGCGCCTCGGAGTACGTCGCCGACGCCGTGCGCCAGCTGCAGCGGCGGCGCGATCGCCTGATCGTCGACGGCGGGCCCGCCCAGCAGATGGCGCGGGCGATCGGTCCCACCATCCCCCTCGCCTACGGGGGAGGCGCGCTGGGAGGCGTGGCCGCGTACCGCTTCAAGTGCCAGGTCAACGAGAACGCGAAGGCTCCGGCCTTCTCGGCAGAGATGCCCGAGCTCGGGCACAACGAGATCTGCGGCTGGGGACAGCACGGCGACGTGACCCGCCAGGTGATGACGGTGGTGCGCTTCCGACACGACTTCGAGCACCCGCAGGTCGCTCGCCGCTTCGATCTCACCTACGACGTCCTCGACGAGGTGGTCCACGGCATCGTGGACGTCACCGCCGAGGGGGAGGGCGCCCTCGCGCAGCTCTTCGACCTCATCATCCAGGGCGACTTCGTGAGCCTGCACCTCGCCGCCGAGGCCGGCGTGGACCCCGGCCCGATCCCGATCCTGACCGACCTGAAGAACGCTCTGCAGCAGTAGCGCAAGAGGAGGGGGGGAGCTCGCCGAAGGCGAGCGACGAGGACTTAGTGCACCGTCACGGTGCCGGCGGTGCCGTCGACGGTGACCTCGGCGCCGTCGGGGATGAGCCGGGTGCCGTTGGTGACCGAGACGACGCAGGGGATGCCGAGCTCACGCGAGACGATCACGGCGTGGCTGAGCTGCGCGCCCACGTCGACGACGACGGCTGCCGCCGGGACGAAGAGCGGCGTCCACGCCGGGTCCGTGATCGGCGCGATGAGCACGTCGCCGGGCTCCAGGGCCGTGGGGTCGGAGGGATCGAGCACCACGCGAGCGCGCCCGGTGGCGTGGCCCGGGCAGCCCGGGACGCCCTCGAGGACCGTCCCGGCGGTGACGGGCATGGACGAGGTGTCGCGCTCGGCCCAGCCCGCCATCGGCGGCATCTCGCCGCCGAACACGAACGGCGGCTCGAGGTCGAACAGCGCTTCGTACTGCGCCTCGCGCTCGCGGATCGTGTCGGTCCATGCCGTGGGGTCGGCGAGGAACGCGTCCATCTCGTCGTCGGCGAGCATCGAGCCGCTGGTGGCCTTCTGCCAGTGGCCGCGCTCCACCATCCGGTGCCCGAGGGCGAGGCTGAGCACGCGGATCTCGTTCACCAGCCGGATGACGTTCGTCTTGGTCCGCTCGCGCCCGGCGAGGAACACCGGGGCGGCGGCGAGGGCGGCACCGAGCTGGCCGTGGGTCTCCGGGTCGCCCTCGACGGCGGCGAGCACACTGGGGATCGCCGCCTCGCGCGCCGCGGCCATCCCCGCCTGGTGGTCGCGGGGTGCCTGGTCGTCGCTCGCGAGCCGCATCCGGTCGATGGCGGCGAGCGGCAGCTCCGGCTCGGTCTCCCACGACGGCGCGCTCGTCTCCCACTCGTTCGGCCCGCGGGAGCCGAACTCGTAGGTGAAGTCGTCGAACGACTTCAGGAACCCGTCCACCTCGGGGTCACCCGCGGCGTCCCGCAGGCGACCGAGCAGACCGCCGACGCCGGCGTCGAAGGCCTTCGTCAACGACGGCGACGAGCGCACCTGCCGGCCCAGCTCCCAGAACGCGTACGACGGGGCCGCGGAGTCGACCCCACCGATGCCCGCCACGAGGGTCATGGCGAGCGTCGGGTCGCCGATGGCGGTGCACACCCCTTGGATCACGCCGAGCGGCACCGTCGAGCAGTACGTGATGTAGAGGTGCTCGGCGAACATCCGCCGCAGCTCGGGGACGAGAGCGCGGTACGCCGCCACCAGCTCGGCGTCGGACAGGGCATCGACGTCGGGGCGGTTCGCGCGCAGCTCGGCCATCTTGAGCCGGTCGGCCTCGAGGTCGGTGAGCTCGGGCGCCGAGAAGATCCAGCCGAGCGTCTGCTGGATGGCCTCCGTCTTGCTCGGGTCCTCGTCGCCCGCCATCGCCTGGTAGGGCGGGACGCCGGGCATCTCGCCCCAGAGGGAGTAGTCCATCTGCTCCGGGGTGAGCCCGGGCGTGCGGACCCCGAGCACGCGCGTCACGGACGCGTTCAGGTAGCCGTAGCCGCCGAAGCACCCGACGATCTCGTTGTTGTCGTCGGCGAACTCGTCCAGGTCGAACGCCCCGAAGCGCACCAGGGCGTCACGCCACCCCGGCTCCGCGCACGTCGTGACGCCGAGGCTGAAGGTGGATGGCGTGACCGGCCACGGGAACACCTCGCCGATGTTCCCTCGGGTCCACACCGGGAACCGCTCGCTCGGCTTGGTGTCGCAGATCCAGCGCTCCGGGCGCCCGCCTCCCCCTGCTGCCATCTCAACCCTCCTGTCGCGTCGGCCGCGCACGCTACGACCGATCCTGCGGCCGTGCTCGCCCGACAGCGCACCCGAGGGCTACCCTGGCCAGCCGGGCTGATCAGGGTGCTGCCGGCTGCAGCCAGCCCGCGTCTCACACGACTTCGACGCGGGCGCGCGCACGTGCCGTCTGCAGGAGGAACCATGACGAACGACCCTGACTTCAAGGTCGCCGACCTCACGCTCGCCCCGTGGGGCCGCAAGGAGATCGAGCTGGCCGAGGTGGAGATGCCCGGCCTCATGGCGCTGCGCGCCGAGTTCGCGGACTCGCAGCCGCTCCGGGGGGCCCGCATCACCGGCTCGCTCCACATGACCATCCAGACCGCAGTGCTCATCGAGACGCTCACCGCGCTCGGCGCGCAGGTGCGGTGGGTGAGCTGCAACATCTTCTCGACGCAGGACCAGGCCGCGGCCGCTGTGGCCATCGGACCCGAGGGCACCGTCGAGTCGCCCCGCGGCGTGCCGGTGTATGCCTGGAAGGGCGAGACGCTCGAGGAGTACTGGTGGTGCATCGAGCAGACGCTTCGGTGGCCGGACGGCGGCGGCCCGAACATGATCCTCGACGACGGCGGCGACGCCACCCTGTACGTGCACAAGGGCGTGGAGTTCGAGCGCGGCGGCGAGGTGCCGCAGCCCGCGAAGACGGACTCCGAGGAGTACGCGGTCATCCTCGACTCGCTCCGGCGCTCGCTCGAAGAGGACGGCCAGCGCTGGACCACGGTCGCCGAGAGCATCCTCGGCGTGACCGAGGAGACGACCACCGGCGTCAACCGGCTCTACCAGATGCAGAAGACCGGCGAG
>JBJMHD010000099.1:0-20509 GCA_045807565.1 Acidimicrobiales bacterium
AAGAACTGGAACGTGGACAGGGCGACCACGTACACGAAGACGGCGAGGAACACGCCCGACCAGAACAACCGCCCGAACAGCTTGGCGTCGAACCGGAGGTGCATGAAGAACAGCACCACCAGGAAGAACTTGATGACCATCAAGGTCAACAGCGCCGGCAGGAAGAGCGGGCCGAAGTCGAAGTAGTACGTCGACACCTCGAGGGCGGTGAGGACGAACAGGACCAGCGCGATCTGGATGTAGAGGAAGTCCGTCGGGTGGGCGTGGGGCTCGTGGCGCCCCTCGATCCGGTCAGGGACGTCCAGGGCGGTCTCGGGGACCTGGGGGACCGAAGAGCTCATCGCAGTGGCCTCACGACGGGATCAGGTAGACGACGGTGAAGATCACGATCCACACGATGTCGACGAAGTGCCAGTACAGGCCCACGATCTCGACGGCCTCGGCCCGCTCGTGGCCGAGGTTGCCGCGCAGCGACATCACCAGCAGGGACAGCAGCATCACGATGCCCACGCTCACGTGGACGCCGTGGAACCCGGTGAGCGTGTAGAAGGCGGAGCCGAAGAGGTTCGTGGTGTAGCCGAGGCCCTCGCGGTAGAAGGTGGTGAACTCGTACACCTGCCCGCCGATGAAGGTGGCGCCGAGCATCGCGGTGGTGGCCAGCCACACCCGGTTGCGGTGGATGTCGCCGCGGTTGATGGCCGCGACGGCCAGCGCCATGGTGAGCGAGCTCATCAGCAGCACGAACGAGCTCACCGACGTGAACGGGATGTCGAACACGTCGACGGGCTGCGGGCCGCTCACGCTGCGGTGCCGCAGCAGCAGGTAGCTGGAGATCAGGGTGCCGAAGAGGAGGCAGTCCGACCCCAGGTAGACCCACATGGCGAGCTTGGTGTTGGACAGCCCGGTGGCCGTGCGGTGCGCGGCCGGGGCGTGGACCACGGGAGCGCTGACGGTGTCAGTCACCGGCGGTCACCTCCTCGGGCTCGGCGACCGGAGCGGCGTCGGCAGGGAGCTCGGCCTCGGCCGCCTCGTCGTCGCCGCCGGGGTGGTCGTCGTGGTCGTCGTGACCGTGAGGCGGCAGGTCCTCGTCGTCGGGCGGCTCCAGCGCCCAGCCCACCATGCCGGCGAGGAGGACCGCGCCGCCGAAGCCCGCGAGCGTCATGTTGAAGATCAGGCCGTAGCCGATGAGCGGGAAGGCGAGGGAGAGCACGATCGGCCAGTACGACGGTGCCGGCAGGTGCGAGCGGGACGGGTCGCCGGGCATGGCGACCTCCTCGGGCTCGGCGATCTTCACGACCCGGCCCTGCTCGTCCTCGCCGTACTTCTGGTGCCACCAGTGGTCGAACTCGGTGATGATCGGGTCGTCGTCGAAGTTGTGGGCGGGGGTGGGCGACTGGATGCTCCACTCCAGGCTGCGCGCGTCCCACGGGTCCGGGCCGGGCGGCGGCAGGAAGGCCGCCTCCCTGCGCGACTTCCAGATGTTGTGCAGGAACAGCAGGATGCTCAAGGCGATCAGGAACGCGCCGACCGTCGCCACCGCGTTCCAGAAGTTGAAGCCGTAGCCGTCGCGGTAGGTGTGGATCCGGCGGCTCATGCCCTGGAGGCCCAGGATGTGCATCGGGCCGAAGGTGAGGTTGAACCCCACGAGCGTGAGCCAGAACTGGCGCTTGCCGCGGCGGTCGTTCAGCACCCATCCGAACGCCTTCGGCCACCAGAAGTAGAAGCCGCCGAGGAAGCCGAACAGCGCGCCACCGAAGATCACGTAGTGGAAGTGGGCGACGATGTAGTAGGTGTCGGTCTGCTGGGTGTCGGCGGGGGCGACGGCGTGGGTGACGCCGGACAGGCCACCGATGGTGAACATGGCGACGAGGCCGACGGCGAAGAGCATCGGCGTGGTGAAGGTGAGCTTCCCGCCCCACATCGTGGCCATCCAGTTGAGGATCTTCACGCCGGTGGGGACGGCGATGAACATCGTCGACACCGAGAAGGCGGCCACCGACCAGGGGCCGAGGCCGGAGGCGAACATGTGGTGCGCCCACACGCCCCACCCCATGAACCCGATGGCGATGCCGGAGAACACCATGAACGGGTAGCCGAAGATCGGCTTCCGGGAGAACACCGGGATGATCTCCGAGACGATCCCGAAGGCAGGCAAGATCAGGATGTAGACCTCCGGGTGCCCGAAGATCCAGAAGAGGTGCTCCCAGAGGAGCGGATCGGCCCCGGCGCTGACGTTGAAGAAGTTGGCGTCGAAGAGCCGGTCGAAGGTGAGCAGGAACAGCGCCACCGAGATCACCGGCATGGCGAACACCAGCAGGATCTGGGTGACGAAGCTCATCCAGGTGAACACGGGCATGCGCATGAGCGTCATGCCCGGGGCGCGGAGGTTGAGGACGGTGACGACCAGGTTCACGCCACCCACGAGGGACGCGATGCCGGTGATCTGCAGGCCGATGGCGTAGAAGTCCATGCCGTGGCTCGGCGAGAACGTGACGCCGGTGTTGGGGGCGTAGGCGAACCAGCCGCCGTCAGCGCCGCCGCCGAGGAGCCAGGAGGAGTTGAGGAAGATCCCGCCGACGAGGAACGTCCAGAAGCTCAGCGCGTTCAGCCGGGGGAAGGCGACGTCACGAGCACCGATCTGGAGCGGGATGAGGTAGTTCATGAACGCCGCGCCGAAGGGCATCACGGCGAGGAAGATCATCGTGACGCCGTGCATGGTGAAGACCTGGTTGTACAGGTCGGCCGACATCAGCTTCTGCTCCGGGGCGGCCAGCTGCGAGCGGATGGCCAGGGCCTCGATCCCACCGATGATGAGGAACACGAGCGCCGAGGCGCCGTACATGATCCCGATCTTCTTGTGGTCGACGGTGCTCACCCACGAGCGCCAGCCCGTGGTGGCCCGTGGGCGCGTGAACACGCCGAGGGGCCTGCGCACGGTGGGCGTGCCCGACGGGAGGGCGAGGGCATCTGAGGGTCGTTCGACGATGGCCATCGGCTGCTACTCCAGCGTCTTCAGGTAGGCGACGAGCTCGTCGATGGCCTGATCGCTGAGATCCAGGTTCGGCATGCCACGGGATTGGTCCGGGGCCATCGGCTTCTCGCCGGGGGGGTTCCGCAGCCAGGCTTCGAGGTCGGCCACGTTGAAGACGCCGCCGATCTCGTCGATGTCCACCTCGCCGTTGCCGTCCGTGTCGACCCAGAGGTCGAAGACCGACCCGGCGAAGGCGCCTCGGCTCGCGAAGTGGGTGAGGTTCGGGGCGGCGCCCGACACGAGCGCGGCCCCCTCGATGGGCGGGTCGGCGTTCTTGCGGACCTCCTCGTTGCCACCGGGGCCCTTGATGAGGTGGCACGCCGAGCACGTGCTCCGGAACCGCTCCATCCCGGCCTTCGCCAGCTCGCCGTCGGGCACCTGGGCGCCCTTCAGCTGGTTCTCCTGCCAGGCGGCGAAGTCGTCCGGGCTGAGCGCCACCGCGCGCATGCGCATGTAGGCGTGGGAGAGGCCGCAGAACTCCGTGCACTGGCCGCGGAACACGCCTGGGTGATCGGCCTGGAGGAGCAGCGAGTGCTGGCGGCCCGGCACCGCGTCCCGCTTGCCGTTGAGGGCGGGGATCCAGAACGAGTGGATCACGTCGCGCGACTGGATCTTGAGGGCGACGGGCTTCCCCGCCGGGATCACCAGGTCGTTGGCGGTGACGATGTCGTCGGTGCCGTCGCCGTCCACGTCGTAGCGGTACTCCCACCACCACTGCTGGCCGACCACGGTGACCTCCATGGCGCCGGCGGGCTTCTCGTCGAGGTCGAGGAGGGTGAGCACGGAGCCGATGCCCACGCCCACGAGGATCAGCGCGGGGAGGACGGTCCAGCCGATCTCGAGCTTGGTGTTCCCGTGGACCTGGCCAGGGAGGCTGCCGTCGTCGTCCTTGCGCGTGCGGAACTTCCAGGCGACGAAGAGGACGCCGAACTGCACCAGCACGAAGACGATCCCGGCGATGAGGAACACCGGGCCCACCAGGTCTTGGATCGTGCGCGACTCAGGGCCTTGCGGATCGAGGGTGTCGAGGGGCGCGTGGCCCGCGCAGGCCGCGGCCATGAGCGCGAGCGGCAGGAGGAGCGCGGCGCGCCAACGGCGGCGGATGCCGTGGTGATCGGAGCGGATCTTGCCGGCCATCATCCCCCTCCCTGCGCAGCAGCGGTGGTGGTGGTGACGGACTTGGTGCCCTCGGGTGTGAGCGGGCTGAGGTCACCGGAGTCGCCTTGGTCCTGGGCGTGCTCCTCGCCGTGCTGCTCGATGAAGCGCTCACCGCGCGAGGCGGACGCTACGCCGGCGATCACCACGCCGAGGGCCAGGAGGCAGAGCACGCCGACCACCGCGTCGTGGGAGAGGTTCGGGCGGAGGGCCACCAGCGTGCCGACGGCGAGGACGACGACGCCGATGCCGATGGCGACGCCCACGGCACCCATCTCCGAGGAGGTGAGGAGGATCCGCGAGAACGCGATGACCGCGCCGGCGGCGATGAGGAAGCCGGCCAGCGGGACCTCGAAGGGGGCCATGATCCGGCGGCGCAGGAGGTGGTTGGTCTCCGGGTCGCCCGTGGCGTGGTCGGACCAGGCCAGCACCATCCACTCGACCAGCGTGCCGAGCAGGAGGAACGCGCCGACGACGAACATCACGTTGCTGATCACGAGCCCGAGGACCACGAGCGCCACCGCGAACGCGCCCACGAGGGGCCACAGCGACGGGTAGGTGGGCGCGACGGCGGCGGGGGCGACCTCGGTGCCCGCCAGCTCGGCCAGGGCCCGGGGGTCGGCGTCGCGGGTGACCACGGCCGTGATCCCGAGGAGCACCGCGCCGATCGTGGTGGAGAGGAGCAGGGTGTAGCCGAGGTGGTCACCGACCCCGCCGTAGTAGCCGGCCGTGAACGGGCCCAGTCGGGTGCCCCCGGTGCTGTAGCCGTACACGACGGCCAGGACGAACGACACCAGGCCCAGGCCGAAGAACCACTTGGCGGCGGTGGTGATCATGGGAAGGGGGAGGCCTCGTGGAGGGTTGGGGTGCGGATCAGATCTTGGTGATGTAGATGCCGTAGTAGATGACGGCGTACACGGCGACGGTGACGTACCAGTACAGGGCGGCGGCGCTCATGCCGTCGGCGTCGCGTCCGGTGAGCTGGCCGCCGAGGGACTGGAAGCCCATCACCGCGACGAACACCATGCCGACGACGACCATCACGAGGTGAGCGCCCGTGACGACGTACAGCAGCGCGCCGAGCCCCGAGAACGTGAGGGGCAGCTCGATCTGCTGGTACAGGTACACGGTGGTGTTGATGAAGGCGACGCCGAAGAGGAGGGTGAGCCCCACCGCGAGGTAGGCGTGGGGTCGGTCGTCGCGACGGAGCGACCACACCGCCCACGACACCGACACCAGCGACATGAGCAGGGTGACCATCCCCATCCCACCGGGGGTGAGCGGGAGGACGAACTCCTCGGGGAGGGCGCCGGTGCCTCCGCCCGCCAGGTAGTCGCCGCGGAGCTGCAGGTACACGGCGAGCGTGGTGAGCACCAGCAGCGCGGAGGCCACCGCACCGAAGGCGGACCCGACGAGCAGGAGGCGAGGGCGCCGCGGCTCCGGCGGCGGCGCGGTGACGAGGGGGCTGACGGCGACGGTGGTGGCGGCGGCGGTCATGCCGGGACGTCCTCGGGTCGGCGGGCGTCGTAGAGGGGCGCCTCCGAGGTGATCTCCGGCAGGCTCGCGAAGTTGCCGACGGGCGGCGGGGAGCTGGTGGTCCACTCGAGGGTGTGACCCGCCCACGGGTCGTCGCCGGGGAGCTCCTTCGAGCGCAGGGCGCCGACCACGAGGAGCACGAACCCGGCCGAGGCGAGGGCGACGAGGCCCGCGCCGATCGCCGAGATCGTGTTCAGCACCTGGATCTGGTCGGTGTTGTCGGGGGCGACGGTGCCGGCGAAGCCCGGCTGGCCGAGGATGCCCGAGATCAGGTCGGGGAGGCTCAGCACGACGGTGCCCACCAGCAGCACCGCGGCGACGAGCCGGGCGCCGTTCTCGGGCACGAGGCGACCGAAGATCTTGGGTGCCCAGTAGACGACGCCACCGAAGGCGGCGATCGCGGCGGCGAGGACGATGTAGCTGGCGACCGACAGGGTGACCGACGTGCCGAACAGCGACACGCCGTCGCCGTCCACGACCGTCTTGATCGGCTCGATGGCCTGCACGGCACCGGCGGCGAGGCCGGCGAGCAGCATGAGGAGCGAGGCCACGGCGAAGATCAGCGGGCTCGCGAGCTGTGGTGACCCCGTGCGGGCGGTGAGCCCCCAGAGGCCGAGGAGCCCGATCACGGGCGCCAGGACCAGGAACGACACGCCCACCCAGGGCGCCTCGTAGAGCCACGGCATGGGATCGGCGTTGAACGCGGGCACCGCCCAGGCGCCGGCGGCGAAGACGCCGTAGGCGGCGATGAGCAGCAGCGCGGCCCGGTGCTGCTGGTGACGGGTGCGGGAGAACACGGGGACGACCGAGCCCACGTAGCCGAGCACCGGGATGCCGAAGGCGTACACCGCCGGTTGGCTGAACGCCCACGAGATCCGGCCGTAGAAGCTGATCGCGCCGCCGCCGGTGAGGAAGCCGTTGGCACCGCCGTAGCGGAGGTCGACGTAGGAGACCAGCACCATCCCCGCGAGCACGGGCAGGATCAGCAGCCACACGGTGGCGCTGACGAGGCAGGACCAGGCGAACAGCGGCGCTCGCCGCAGCGTCATGCCGGGGGCGCGGAGGGCGAGGACCGTGGTGCCGATGGAGATCCACGCCACCGCCAAGGCGAGCACGAGCAGCAGGAAGGCGACCACGAAGAGCCGCACGCCGTCGGTGTCGCTGCCGAAGGGACCGCCGTCGATCGCGTAGGCGCCGATGATGAGGCCGCCGGCGAGGAGGTAGGTCCACGCCGCCGCCGCCGCCGCCCGGGGGAACGCGATCGTGTAGGCGCCCACCTGGAGCGGCACGACCAAGGTGGCGATGCCGATGGTGAGCGGCAGCAGGAACAGGAAGGCGCCGCCGATCGAGCGGAGGGTGACGGCCTGGGCGAAGAAGTCGTTGTCCAGGTCGGCGGGGTCGATCCGGAGGACGGCCACGAACAGCGCGGCCGCTCCGGCGATCACGAGGTGGAGGAGCGACGCCGCCAGCCAGATCCGGCCGATGACCTTGTGGTCACCCGTGCCGAGGGTCGCCGCCAGGCCCGTCCCTGCCGGGGTGGTTGCCGTGGGTTGTGAGACGGCCGGCGCGGCGGCGGGAGCGTCTTCCGTGACGGTCATGCGGGCCCCTGGAGAGGCGGACGGGTGGCTCTCGGGAATCTAGTCACGAACCTTCGGCGCCTTCGAACCTGGGCGACCCGGGCTGCGGGCGCCTGCTTCACCACCCCGAGCGCACCAGCTGGTCGATCGCCATCGCCCCGAACAGGAGGGTGATGTAGGTGATCGACCACGTGAACAGGCGCATGGCCGACGCCCGGAGCTGGAGCTCCGAGGGGCCGCCCGCCACCAGCAGGTCAGGCTCGGGCGTCCGCAGGAGCTGGAGGGCGTACCAGGTGAAGACCGCGCCCAGCACGAGGGCAGACCCGAGGTAGAGGTGGCCCATCCCGGCGACCGGCGAGAAGAGGACCGTGAGGGCCCAGAGCAGGAGCGTGTAGCCGAGGATCCGCACGGAGGTGCGCCGCAGGCTCTCCACCACCGGGAGCATCGGCACCTCGGCCGCGGCGTAGTCGTCCCGGTACCGGATCGCCAGCGCCCAGAAGTGGGGCGGGGTCCAGTAGAAGATGATGGCGAAGAGGATCACGGGGGCCCAGTCGAGGGTGCCCGTGACCGAGCTCCACCCGATGAGGGTGGGCACCGCACCGGCGGCGCCGCCGATCACGATGTTCCGGCTCGAGGTGCGCTTCAGCCACAGCGTGTACACGAACACGTAGAAGAGGCAGGCGGTCACGGCCAGCACGGCGCTGAGCAGGTTCACGGTGGCCCACAGGAAGAGGAACGCCACCACCTCGAGGAGGACGGCGAAGGTGAGGGCGGCCCGCGGCGACATCGCGCCGGTGACCAGCGGCCGGTGCTTCGTCCGCTCCATGAGCCGGTCGATGTCACGGTCCACGACCATGTTCATGGCGTTGGCGCCGCCGGCGGCCAGGGTTCCGCCGAGCACCGTGCAGGCGATGAGCCACGGTGACGGCATCCCCTGCTCGGCCACGATCATCGTCGGCACGGTGGTGACGAGCAGCAGCTCGATGATCCGAGGCTTCGTGAGGGCCACGTACGCCGCGACCCGGGCGCGCGTCGTGGTCTCCGTCTCGACAGCCGTCACGACGGGCGAGGCTAGGTCCGGCCCGTGGCCGGTGGCGAACCGGGCGCGCGTGGGTTGGAGCACCCGCGAGGCCGGTCCGTAGCCTGGCCGCGATGCGGCGGCTGCGCTCCCGTGCCCGGGCCCTCTGGCGTGACCCGATCAGCCCGTCCGCCTACCGGACGATCACCGCCGCGGCCCTGGTGGCGCTCGTCGCGATCGTCGTGTCCGGGGCGGCGGTGCGGCTCACCGGGTCCGGGATGGGGTGCCCCACCTGGCCGACGTGCGAGGAGGGATCGCTCGTGCCTCGGGGCGCCACCGGCGCCAACGGGTGGATCGAGTTCCTGAACCGTGTCTTCACGGGGCTCGTGTCCGTGGCGGTGGCGCTCGCCGTGCTCGGCGCCCGCCGCCGCGTGCCGTACCGGCCGGAGCTCACCCGGTGGGCCTGGGGCCTGGTGGCCGGCGTGGTCGCGCAGGCTCTGCTGGGCGGGCTCGTCGTCGTGCTGCACGTGTCGCCGGTGGCGGTCGCCGGCCACTACCTCCTCTCGGCGGTGCTCGTGGCCGACGCCGTCATCCTCCACCACAAGGCGAGCGAGCCCGACGGCGCCGTCCGCCGGGTCGCGGCCGCCACGCCGACGCTCCAGCGCGCGGCACGCCTCATGGTCGGGCTCGCGGGCCTCGTGCTCGTGACCGGCACCCTCGTCACGGGCAGCGGTCCGCACGGCGGCGACGAGGCGGCCGACCGGATGCCGTTCGCCGTCGTCACCGTGGCGCGGATCCACAGCGGGGTGGTGTGGACCTTCCTGATCGTCGTGCTGGTGGTCCTGCGCCGGGCGGCGGCGGGGGACGCCGACCCGACCACCGTCGGCCGGGGGCGCGTCCTGGCGCTGCTGATCGTCGCCCAGGGCACCCTTGGCTACGTGCAGTACGCCGCCGGGGTGCCCGAGGCGATGGTGGCCGCCCACGTGCTCGGCTCCGTGCTGGTGTGGGTGGCTGCGCTGCGCTTCCACCTGGCCCTCGTCCAACCGGTGGCCGCGCCCGCCGAGGTCGCGCCGGTCGGCGTCGCCGTGGCGCCCGCACCGTCATGAGGGCGGGGCCGGCACCGAGCCCGCTGGAGGTCGACCAGCCGGTCGACGAGCCCACGACGGAGCCCGACGTCCCGTGGATCGTGCTGGTGTGGAACGACCCGATCAACCTGATGTCCTATGTGAGCTTCGTGTTCCAGAAGCTCTTCGGGTACCCCCGCGAGGAGGCCGACCGGCTGATGATGCAGGTGCACGAGGAGGGCCGGGCGGTCGTCGCCAACGGACCACGGGAGACGTGCGAGCTCCACGTGTTCCGCCTCCACGAGCACGGGCTGTGGGCGACGATGCAGCACGATCGCTGATGTCGCCCCGGCGACGTCCGCACCTCCGCATCGCCCGCACCGGCGCGGGGCGCTACGCGATCGACCTCCCCCGCGAGGAGCGCGAGGTGATCGTCGGGCTGGTGCAGCAGCTGCGGGAGGTGCTCCTCGTGACCACCGACGACCCGATCGTGCGCCGCCTGTTCCCCACCGCGTACAACGAGGACGCTGACCGGGACCAGGAGTACCAGCAGCTCGTGCGCGACGAGCTGCTCGAACGGCGCTTGGCCGCGCTGGCCACCGTGGAGGCCACGATGTCGGCGCGGGACCTCGACGACGCCGCCCTCTCGGGGTGGCTCACGGCCCTCAACGACCTGCGGCTGGTGCTCGGCACGCGCCTCGACGTGTCCGAGGACGACGTCGACCTGGACGCCGACGACCCCGAGGCGCCCGCCCGCGCCGTGTACCACTACCTCAGCCTGCTCGTGAGCGAGGCGGTCGACGCCCTCGAGCCGGACCTCCCCTCGCCCGCGGAACCGGACGTGTAGGTGGCCGCAGCGGGCGGCTAACCTGCTGCGCTACCCACAACGGGGTACCGAGCCCCCATCGTCTAGCGGCCTAGGACACCGGCCTTTCACGCCGGCAGCACGGGTTCGAATCCCGTTGGGGGTGCAGCGGTAACAGCAAGGTCAGTCACCATGGTCCCGTGGTGCAGCTTGGAGTGCACGCCGGCCTGTCACGCCGGAGGTCGCGGGTTCAAATCCCGTCGGGACCGCCAACCCAAGATCGCGAGATCTCGGTCGGGTAGCTCAGTTGGCAGAGCGTCCGCCTGAAAAGCGGAAGGTCACCGGATCGACGCCGGTCCCGACCACCACACCACGAACGGGCGGGAGGTCGCGATCTAGCGTGGTCGCGATGGCGGCGGAGCGGCACGACGAGGGCCAGGACCCCGATCGGTTCGGCATCGGCCGGCTCTTCTACGTGACCACCGAGGCGATCGTCGCCGCCGACCTCAGCACCGAGACCATCGTGCTGTGGAACCCGGCAGCGGAGCGGGTCCTCGGGTACTCCGCGGAGGAGGCAGTCGGCATGCCGCTCGTCGAGCTCGTGCCGGTCGACCGGCGCGAGCACCACCTCGACGGCATCCGCCGGTACACCGCCGGAGGGGACGCGGTGCTCGTCGGCAAGGACGCCGTCGACGTCACCGCCGTCACCAAGACCGGAGCGCCCCGCGACGTCTCGCTCTCCATCACCGACGTCTCGGTGGACGACGACAGGCGCTTCGTGCTCGCCATGCTCCGCGACGTCACGGCCGAGCGCACGGCCGAGCGAGAGGCCGCCGCGGCCACGGCGGCGATGCGCGAGTTCGTGGCCACCGCTTCGCACGACCTGCGGTCGCCGCTCGCCGCCGTGCTGGGCTTCGCCAAGCTCCTCGCCGACAACGGCGACCAGCTCGGACCCGAGCGACGTCAGACGTGCCTCGATGCCATCGAGCGCAGCGCGCGCCAGGCGTCGCGCCTGGTCGACGACCTCCTCACCCTGTCGCACATCAACGCCGGCGCGCTCTCCACGCGACCCGAGCCCGTGGCGATCGCCGCGGTGGCGCGCCAAGCGGTGGCCGACACCGGCGTCGATGCCGCGGTGGACGTGGACGACGCCGTGCTCGTCCACGTGGACCCGGAGCACCTTCGCCGGATCCTCGTGAACTACCTCGTGAACGCCGACCGCTACGGCGCGGCGCCGGTGGTGGTGCGAGCGGCGGCGTCCGACGGCGACATCGAGGTCCGTGTCGACGACGGGGGCGAGGGCGTGCCTGCCGGCTTCGTCGACCGCCTCTTCACGACCTTCGCGAGGGCGGACGAGAGCGATCGGCGCGGCACCGGCCTCGGCCTGTCGATCGTGCAGGGCCTGGCCACCGCGAACGGTGGGCACGCGTTCTACGACGGCAGCGCCGGCGCGTCGTTCGGCGTCGTGCTGCCCGCCAGCGCCTAGGCACGTCGCCAGCCGCCTGGGAGACTTCCGACCGTGCGTCGCCTGGTCGCGTGGATCGCCCGCTTCGCGGCGTCGCTGCTGTTCCGGCGGGTCGAGGTCGCCGGCCTGGACCGCCTCCCCCGGGGCCGCCCGGTGCTGCTGGTGGCCAACCACTTCAACGGCTTCGTCGACCCCGTGCTCATCGCTGATGCCCTCGGACGCCTCCCACGGTTCGTCGCCAAGGCGGGGCTCCAGAAGATCCCGATCGCGGGGCTCTTGCTCCGCAGCGTCGGCGTGGTGTTCGTGCAGCGTCGGGTCGACATCGAGGGCGAGGTCCGCAACGACGACGCGTTCGTGGAGTGCCACCGCGCCCTGGCGGCGCGCGACCTCGTGGCCATCTTCCCGGAGGGCACCACCCACGACCGTGCGCAGATCGACCCCCTGAAGACGGGCGCGGCCCGCATCGCGCTCGGCGCCAGGGCTGCGGGGGCGAGCGACGTCGCGATCGTGCCCGTCGGCCTGACCTTCCCGGACAAGGTCGCCCTGCGGTCGTCTGCCCTCGTGGAGTTCGGCCTGCCGATCGACCTCGACGCGGCCGTCCCGGGCGACGTCAGCGACGACGACATCGACGCCGTGCGCCAGCTCACCGCCGTCATCGATCGTGGGCTCCGGGCTGTCAGCCCCGACTTCCCGGACGTCGAGACCGCCCTCGCGCTGGATCAGGCCGCCCAGATCGCGCTCACCACCCCTGACGACCCGGACCCGTCCCTCGAGGAGCGCGCCCAGCTGGCCCGACGGCTGAGCCGCACGGCTCCCGACGCGCAGGCCGCGGTGCGCCAGGAGGTGGGCCGCTACCTGACGACGCTCGCCGGCCTGAGGCTCACCGACGCCGACGTGACGCGCCCCACCAACCCGTCGCGGCTGCTGCGGTCGGCCTTCTGGATCGCGGTGCTCGTGGTCGCCCTGGGCGGGCTGGTCGCCGCCACCGCGCTCATCAACGTGTGGCCGGCCGCCCTCGTGGTGCTGGTGAGCCTGCTCGTGAAGACGCCGGTGTCGAAGGGCACCGCGCGCGTCCTCGTCGGGCTCGTCGCGTTCCCGACGGCGTGGATCACCGCGGGCGTGCTCGCCGCCGACGGCCTCAGGGTGATCCTCGTGATCGTCACCGCGGCGGTCGGCGCGCTGGCCGCGATCTGGATGATCGAGCGGGCGCTCGCCCTCGCCCTGATGGTCCTGCGGTGGCAGGCGCAGCGCGAGCGCATCGGGACGGTCGGGCTGGCCGAGGCGGTGCGGGCCGACGTGGTGGGGTGCGTGCGCGCCGTCACGGAGCGCTCATGAGCGCCTCCCGTCACGGCGCCGAGAGCGACTGCGAGGCGATCCGACCCGGCCTCGTCGGCCAGCCCGCCAACACGGTGAGCAGCCTGGCCCTGGTCCTCGCGGCGGCGCCCATCGCCCGAGCCGCGCGCCGTCGGCGTGAACCGGCGTGGACCGCCGTCGCCGTCGCCAGCGCGTTCGAGGGGATCGGCAGCGTCGCCTACCACGGTCCCGGCGGTCGCCGCGCCAAGGTGCTCCACGACGCCGGGCTGGTGGCCCTCGTCGCCACCCTGGGCGTCGCCGTCGGGCGCGAGGGGCGGCCCGTGGCGCGCCGGCCGGTGGCGGCCGCCCTCACCGCCGCTGCCGTCAGCCTGCATGCGCTCAGCCGCACCGGCGGTCCGCTGTGCTCGTGTCGCAGCCCGCTCCAGGGCCACGCCGTGTTCCACGTGCTGGCGGCCGCCGCCCTCACCGCCGCCGCCGAGGGTCGCTAGCGGCTGAACACGAGCAGCACCTCCAGCTCGCCCTGGTCACCGACCGATGCCGGGCCGCCGCTCGGGTCGTCGATGCCGTAGTCCGTGAAGGTGATCGTGGTGCTGCCATCCACCGCGAACGTGCTGCCGTCCAACCGCGCGACCAGGTCGATCGAGACCTCCTTCGTCACGCCGTGCAGGGTGAGCTCACCCGTCGCCGTGGCGGTGACCTCGTCCCCCACGGCGGGCACGGAGCCCAGCTGCACAGGGTCGGTCAGCTCGAAGCGGGCGGTGGGGAACTGGTCGACCTCCATGATGCGCCCCTCGAACTGGCCGTCGCGCCTCGCCTCCCCGCTCTCGAAGGTGGTCATGTCCACCTCGAAGGTGGCGGCGGTGACCGCGGTGCCCGCGATGGTGGCCCTGCCGGTGACTGCTTGCGAGCGACCCACGGCCTCCGAGTCCTGGCCGAAGAGGACCTCGTCGATGCGGTAGCCCACGACGCTCCCGTCGGCCACGGTCCAGGTTCCGTCGATCCCCGGGGCGTCAGCGCTCGCCGTGGTGTCGGGCGCCTCCGGGTCCGTGGTGGGGACGTCGTCGAGGCTCAAGCGCTCGGCGGGATCGTCCTTGATCAGATGGATGTAGACGAAGGGGCCCACGACCGTGACGAGCAGCACGGTGGCGATCACGGCGATGACGATGGTGCGGGCACGACGAGACATCGGCCGAGCCTCGCAGGCGGACCTGTGCAGCGGCTGTCAGCCTCCCCGCCGCCTCACAGGAACCTCACAGGATCTGGTGCCATGCTCCCCCGATGGCCACCGCCCGCCTGCTCCTCGTCGACGACGAGGACAACCTCCGCTCGATGCTCGAGGCGGCGCTGCGGCACTCCGGGTTCGACGTGCACCCGGTGGCCAACGGTCGTGATGCCATCGAGGCGGTGCCGGCGGTGGATCCCGACCTGATCGTCCTGGACGTGATGCTCCCCGACCTCGACGGCTTCGACGTCTGCAAGCGCCTGCGGCAGACGGGCGACCGCACGCCCGTGCTGTTCCTCACCGCGCGCGACGCCACCGAGGACAAGGTGCGCGGGCTCACCATGGGCGGTGACGACTACCTGGTGAAGCCGTTCAGCCTGGAGGAGCTCGTCGCACGCATCACCGCGGTGCTGCGCCGCACCGGCGTCGACCCCACCGGCCACGAGCTCCGGTGCGCCGACCTCGTGATGGACGACGACGCTCACCTGGTGCTCAAGGCGGGCCAGGAGGTGAGCCTCTCACCCACGGAGTACAACCTCCTCCGCTACCTGTTGCTGAACCGCAACCGCGTGGTGTCGAAGGCGCAGATCCTCGATCACGTGTGGCACTACGACTTCGGCGGCGACGGCGGCGTCGTGGAGACCTACATCGGGTACCTCCGCCGAAAGCTCGACACCACCGAGCCGCGCCTCATCCAGACCATCCGTGGCGTGGGCTACACCCTGCGCGCCCCGCAGTAGGCGATGTCGCTCCGAGCGCGGCTGCTCCTCGGCGCGGGCGTCATCGCGCTCGTGCTGGCGGTGGCATCGGTCGCCATCGTCAACCTCACCCGCACCAACCTCGTCGACCAGGTCGACGCGCAGCTGCGCAGCGCCGACGAACAGCTGCGAGACCTGCTGCCCGGTGGGCCCCAGGACCGGCCCGGTGACGACCCCGCTTCCCTCAGCGCGCTGTACGTCGGGCTGCTCACCGCCGACGGCCAGATGCTCACGGTGCGAGAGCCCAACCTCCGCACCGATGCGCCGCTGCCCGTCGTGGACCGCGGCGACGTCGGCGCGCTGCTCGACGGCCGCACCATCACGGTCGGGAGCACCGACCCCGACGCGGACTACCGGATGCGCGCTCAACCCATCCGCGGCGGGCGCACGCTGACGCTGGCCCTCCCCCTCGACGACGTGGAGGAGTCGGTGCGGCAGCTGCTGGCGATCGTGCTGGTCGCGGGCCTCGCCGTGCTCGGCGTCCTCGGGCTCGTCATCTGGTGGGTGCTCCGGCTCGGTGTCCGGCCAGTGCAGCGGATGACCGCCACCGCGGGCGCCATCGCCGCGGGCGACCTGAGCCAGCGCGTCGAGGAGGGCACCCGGGGGACCGAGGCCGGCGACCTGAGCCTCGCGCTCAACGGCATGCTCGGCCGGATCGAGGAGGCCTTCGACCAGCGCGCCGCGTCTGAGGCCCGGCTGCGGCAGTTCGTCGCCGACGCGTCCCACGAGCTGCGCACGCCGGTGGCGACCATCCGCGGCTACGCCGAGCTCTACCGCACGGGAGCCCTGGAGCGCGACGACCAGCTCGACGACGCCATGCGCCGCACCGAAGAGGAGGCGGTGCGGATGGGCACCCTCGTGGACGACCTCCTCCACCTCGCCCGCCTCGACCAGGGTCGCCCCCTCGAGCGCGAGGTCGTCGACCTCGGCCAGCTGGTGGAGGACTCCGTGCGCGACGCCCGCGCCGTGGAGCCGGGACGAGCGATCACGGTGACGATCCCCTTCCCGGTGTCGGTGCTCGGCGACCGGGCTCGCCTCCACCAGGTGGTGGCGAACCTCGTGTCCAACGCCCGCGTGCACGCGCCTGACGCGCCCATCGACGTCAGGCTGCGCAAGGACGGCGAGGAGGCGGTGATCGAGGTGCGCGACGAGGGACCGGGGATGGAGGAGGCCGACGCCGCCCGCGCCTTCGAGCGCTTCTACCGGGCCGACACGTCCCGGAGCCGACAGCACGGGGGCGCCGGGCTCGGCCTCGCCATCGTGGACGCCACCGTGCGCGCCCACGGCGGTACGACCACGATCGACACCGCGCCAGGCGACGGGACGACCATCACGGTCCGACTCCCGGAGCGGCCGCCGGCGGCGCTGCTCACTCCGTGATCGACTCGGTGAGCTCCTCGGCGGCCTGCTTCACCCGCTCGAGCCGGGCGTGGAGCCGGCGCCGGAGGGCCGCGTCCCTCCGGATCGGGAGCCGGCCGCGGCTCTCGAGGTAGAGCGCCTTCCCCGCCCCGAGCAGCGGGGTGGCCACCAGCGCGCCGGGCACGCCCGCGGCCGCACCACCGATGAGCGCCGCCATCATCGTGGCCGGCGGCGTGAGGTTCACCGCGCTGCCCACGATCGCGGGCTGCACGATGTTGTTCTCGAACTGCTGGTAGGCGAGGAAGAGGACGCCGGCGATGACGGCCTTCGTGGGGCTGTCGGTGAGCGCGAGCAGCACGAAGAACCCACCGCCCAGGAAGCCACCGATCTGCGGGATGAGGTTGGTGAGGGCGGCCCAGATGGCCGCGATCGGCGCCAGGGGGACGCCGAGGAGCAACCCGAGGCTCAGGACGAAGATGCCGTTGAGCACGGCGACGGTGAGCGACCCGGCGAAGTAGCTGCCGAAGGCGTGGTACACGATGCGCCCCACCTCATCGGCCCGCTCCTGGCGCGCGGGAGGGACCACCGCCCGAAGGCGCCGCACGATCACCTCGCCATCGGCCATCACGCCGGTGGCGACGATGAGGACGACCAAGGTGGAGAAGGCACCGCCGAGCAACCGCTCGCCCAGCGCGGCGAGGGTCTCGTCGTCGATCGTGGCCGGGAGGTCGGCGATCGCGTCCTCCACCTCGCCGGCGGCGTCGGCGTCCTCGAGGCGGTGGCCGACGATCGGCCAGCTGTACAGCTCCCGCACCGTGGCGGGGAGCTCCTCGCTGAACTCGCTGGCCTGGTCGACGGCGGCGGGGGCCACGAGCACGACCACCGCGCCGAAGAGCAGGGCGAGGCTGATCCCCACGATCGCTGCCGCCGCGATGCGCGACCGGTTGAACCGCCGCTGCACGGCCGCCGACAAGGGCGAGATCGCGACGCCGAGCACGACGCCGACGGCGAGGGTGGTCACCATGTCCGGGGCGATCGTGACGACGGCCCAGCCTGCCGCGGCCAGCGCCGCGGCTGCGCCGAGGACCAGGACGGTGCCAGGGTGCACGTCGACCAGCTCCACCGGCACCGCCCGGACGGAGGATGCGCCGCGACCCTCCCCGGACTGCGCGCTCACCGTCGGTACGGTACGGCGGGATGCCGAGCGCGACGGGGACCCGCGAAGGCGCTGTCGGGTCGAGGCGGTCCTACCGGCTCACGGGTGCTGCCGCGCTCACGATCGTCGGCACCATCGTCGCGCTGGTCGTGCTCAAGGCGATCTTCGTCGCCGCCCACCGGCCCATCTCCTGGGCGGTGGCCGCCGTCGCCGCGGCGGTCCTCCTCGATCCGATCGTCGAGCACCTGGCGCGCCGCATCCGTCGCGTCCCCGCCGTGCTCGTCACCTTCCTCGCCATCGGCGCCATCGGCGTCGGGACCGCGTACCTCGTGTTCGGCGACGTCCAAGAGGCGGTCGACGGGCTCAAGCAGGAGGCCCCGAAGGCGGCAGCCGACATCGAGGATCGCGACGACCGCGTCGGGGAGCTCGCCCGCGACTTCCATCTGAGCGATCGGGTGGAGGACGCGGTGGGCGTGATCGACGAGCGCGTGGCCGGCGGCGAGGAGGTGCTCGTCTCGACCGCCGGCACCGCTCCCGCCTACCTCGTGAGCGCGATCCTCACCATCTTCCTGATGACGTTCGGACCGCGGATGGCCAGCGCGGCCATCGACCAGGACCCCGATCCCGAACGTCGACGGCGCAGCGTGCTCGTCCTCGGGCCCGCCGTCTCGCGCGCCCGCACCGCCGTGCTGCTCAACGCACTGGAGGCGCTCGTCGCGGGGACGGTGGTGGCCGCCATCGCCACCGCGCTCGACGTCCCCGCGCCGCTCGCCGTGGGCTTCGCCGCGGGGGTGCTGTCGTTGTTCCCGCACGTCGGCCTGATCCTGGGCTGCATCCCACTGTTCCTCCTCGCCCTCGCCTCGCGGTCCCTCCTGGTCGCCCTGCTCCTCGCCGCCGTGGTGGTGGCGGCCCAGTTCGCCGACTCGTTCCTGCTGCGGCCCCACGTCGCTCGCCAGAGCGTGGAGACGGGCCTGCTCGTCCCGTGGGTGGTGGCGCTGCTCGGCTACACGATCTACGGCATCGGCGGCGCGGTGTTCGGCACGATCTACGCCGTGTTCGCGCTCGCGGTCCTCGACCAGCTGGATCGAGAGAACCACCGCCGCACGAGCTCGCCGCTGTAGCGCAGCGTCGCGGGGTGCAGGCGGGCCGCAGGCCGCGCCGTCACGTTCCGACGAGCTCGCCAGAGGCGAGCGACGAGGAGCAGCGCTCGAACGACCGCTGCACGAAGGGACGGAGCCTGCGATCGTCGACGCTGAGGAGGGACTCGGCCAGCAGCTGGACGCGATCGACGAGGTCCCGGCTGTCACCCAGGGCCTGGAGCGTGGCCCCGAAGGCGGGCTTGTCCTTGGCCCGCCCCGCGCCGACCGGCGCGTAGGTGGCGGAGATCACCGAGCGAGCGACTGCCA
The DNA here is from genome assembly GCA_045807565.1 of Acidimicrobiales bacterium. Taxonomy (GTDB): domain Bacteria; phylum Actinomycetota; class Acidimicrobiia; order Acidimicrobiales; family VFJN01; genus VFJN01. Next base: position 18,867 of record JBJMHD010000099.1, read on the forward strand.
GCTGCCACGAGTCGAGGCGATCGCGGAGGTCGCGCGCCGCGGTCCGGTAGTACCCGAGGTGGGCCGACTCGTCTCGACGCAAGGGCTTCATCAGGGTCTCGACGAGGCGCAGCTCTCCCAGCTCGCTGAGGATCTCGGACATGCGCTCGTAGGCGGAGAACGCCAACCGCTCGTTCATGGCGCCGATGGAGTGGTACACGAGCTCCACCGTCTCGTGCACCCGCGTCGACAGCGAGCCCAGCAGCCCGACGATCCTGTTGTGCACGGGCACCGGTTCGTCCTGCGGGAGGGTGAACGGCGCCAGGTCCAGCGTGATGAGGAGCCGCTCGAGGGCAAGGGCATGGCCCTGCTCGTCGGGGGTCCACACGGCGAGGAACCGGTGGATGTAGTCGTCGTCCACGCCCGTCCGTGGCAGCAGGGTCTCGATGCTGAGCCCGGTGACCATGGCCTCGACCCGCTGCGAGTACATCAGCGGCGCCGCCAACCGGGCGCGGACCGCCGCCGGGCGACGGAGCTCGTAGTCGACCGCGTCGAGGTCGAGCGACGGCTTCGACTCGAGCCGTCCGAGCTTCGTCGCGACCGGACCGGCATCGTGGGGAACGTCCAGCCGAGGCGCGATGGGGAGAGCGTGGGTGAGCATCGGTGGTGCTACGGCGCCGCGCCCCGCACCAGATGGCTCCGCTCGCCACCAGCGGCCACCGATCGGGCCGGCTCCGCGAGGTCCCGGCGCGCTCACAGGTTCCGTTGAGGTTGGGGGTGCAGGGTGGTCCCCAGCAGATCCCACCACTCGAGGAGCGACCGACATGCCGATGAACCGCAAGCTCCTGGGGGCCGCCGCCTTCTCCCTCGCCCTCGCCGGCGGCGGGGCCGCCGGCGCGATCCTCGGGACCCCGAACCTCAGCCTCGCCCAGGACTCGCGGGCCGCCGAAGACCCCGCCCCCGCCGACGGGGTCCCCGGCCCGCACGGTCCGGGTGCCTCGCTCGAGGCCGCCGCCGATGCCATCGGGATCACCACCGACGAGCTCCGCACCGCCCTGGAGGGCGGTCAGTCCATCGCCCAGGTGGCCGAGGCCCATGGCGTCGAGGTCCAGACGGTGGTCGACGCCATGGTCGCCGCCGCCACCGAGCGCCTCCAGGCCGCGATCGACGAGCTGCCCGACCGGATGGCCGAGGTCGTCCAGCGCGAGGGCCTGCCCGAGCACGGTCGCGGCCACGGCGGGCGCGGCCACTTCGGCGCCGGGCTGGACGCGGCCGCGTCGGCCATCGGCATCGAGAGCGAAGAGCTCCGCACCGCCCTCCGCGACGGCTCGACGATCGCCGAGGTCGCCCAGGCCCACAGCGTCGACGTGCAGACCGTGATCGACGCCCTGGTCGCCGACGCCGAGAAGGCGATCGACCAGGCCGTGACCGACGGACGCCTCAGCGAGGAAGAGGCTGCGGCGAAGAAGGGCGACCTCCCCGCCCGCATCGAGGCCATGGTCAACGGCGAGGGCCGCTTCGGTCCGGGCCGCCACGACGGCCCTGCGGACAGCGGCGACGACACCGAGGCCGAGGGGACCAGCTCCGCCGCCTGACACGTGACCCCCTCCCTCCCCCCGGTGGGCGCCCTTCGCGGGGCGCCCACCGCCGCGGCGGTGGGGCGC
>JBJMHD010000100.1:0-19752 GCA_045807565.1 Acidimicrobiales bacterium
CGCGTCACGCTCGGCCCCAAGGGCCGCAACGTCGTCCTGGAGAAGAAGTGGGGCGCTCCCACCATCACCAACGACGGCGTGTCGATCGCCAAGGAGATCGACCTCGAGGACCCGTACGAGAAGATCGGGGCCGAGCTGGTCAAGGAGGTCGCCAAGAAGACCGACGACGTCGCCGGTGACGGCACCACCACCGCCACCGTGCTGGCCTGGTCGATGGTGCGCGAGGGCCTGCGCAACGTGGCCGCCGGCGCCAACCCGATGTCCCTGAAGAAGGGCATCGAGGCCGCCGTGGCCGGGGCCGTCGAGGCGATCCGGGCCATCGCCGTCGAGGTCGAGGACAAGAGCCAGATCGCCCAGGTGGCCGGCATCTCCTCGGCCGACGCCGAGATCGGCGAGGTCATCGCCGACGCCATCGACAAGGTGGGCAAGGACGGTGTCATCACCGTCGAGGAGTCGCAGACCTTCGGCATCGAGCTCGACTTCGTCGAGGGCATGCGCTTCGACAAGGGCTACATCTCGCCCTACTTCGTGACCGACGCCGAGCGCATGGAGGCCGAGCTGGAGGACCCCTACATCCTGCTGGTCTCCTCCAAGATCTCGACGGTCAAGGATCTGCTCCCGCTGCTGGAGAAGGTCATGCAGGGCGGCAAGCCGCTCGCCGTGATCGCCGAGGACGTCGAGGGCGAGGCCCTGGCCACCCTGGTCGTCAACAAGATCCGCGGCACGTTCAAGTCGGCGGCCATCAAGGCTCCGGGCTTCGGCGAGCGCCGCAAGGCGATGCTGCAGGACATGGCGATCCTCACCGGTGGCCAGGTCATCGCCGAGGAGGTCGGCCTCAAGCTCGACAACACCACGCTCGACCTGCTCGGCACCGCCCGCAAGGTCGTCGTCACCAAGGACAACACCACCATCGTGGAGGGTGGCGGGTCCGACGCCGACGTGAAGGGCCGCATCGCCCAGATCAAGCGTGAGATCGACGACACGGACTCCGACTGGGACCGCGAGAAGCTCCAGGAGCGCCTCGCCAAGCTGGCCGGCGGCGTGGCCGTGGTGAAGGTCGGCGCTGCCACCGAGGTGGAGCTCAAGGAGAAGAAGCACCGCATCGAGGACGCGCTGTCCGCCACCCGGGCTGCCATCGAGGAGGGCATCGTCGCCGGTGGCGGCACCGCGCTGCTCCGTGCTCGCCCGGCCGTGGAGAAGGTGGTCAAGAAGCTGAAGGGCGACGAGGCCACCGGCGCCCAGGCGGTCTACTCGGCCCTCGAGGCACCTGCTCGGCTCATCGCCAGCAACGCCGGCAACGAGGGCGCGGTGGTCGTCCGCCAGGTGGAGCGCGAAGAGGGCACCACCGGCTTCAACGCCGCCACCGGCGAGTACGAGGACCTGGTGAAGGCCGGGGTCATCGATCCCGCCAAGGTCACGCGGGCCGCGCTGCAGAACGCAGCGTCGATCGCCGCGATGATCCTCACCACCGAGGTGCTCGTCACCGATGCACCCGAGCCTCCGGCGCCCGCGGGCGGCGGCATGCCTGGCGGCATGGGTGGCATGGGTGGCATGGGCGGGATGATGTAAGGAGCGAGGCTCCCTGTTGCGTCGCGGCCGCCCTTCGGGGCGGCCGTCACGCGTCCCGGCGCGGATCCCCTCATGCCGCCCCTCAGCCTCCTGAGACCAGCGCCTCCGCGTCTCGCTCTGGCGGCGTCGGGTCGTCGGCGCTCTCCAGCCAGCCCTCGGGCAGGTGGACCGGGCGCGGGCCGTTGGTGTGGCCGCGTGCCGCCCGCAGGGCGTTCGGCGCGAGCGTGGCCGCGGGGTCGAGGTCGTCGAGGAGGGCGTCGAGGTCGCTCAACGTGCTCAGGAGGTTGGCCTGCCTCCGGACCTCCCCGCCGACGGGGTAGCCGGTGAGGTACCACCCGGCGTGCTTGCGGAACGTCTTCATGCCGGCGACCCCGCCGCTCCAGTCGACGAGGCGGTGGGCGTGGTCTCGCATCACCTCGGCCACCCACCCGAGCGGAGGCGCGGCCTGCACCTCGCGACCGGCGAACGCGTCGACGAGGTCGCGGAACAGCCAGGGCCGGCCCAGGCACCCGCGACCGACGACGACGCCGTCGCAGCCGGTGCGCGCCACCATCTCGAGGGCGTCGTGCGCTTCCCAGACGTCCCCGTTGCCGAGCACGGGGATCGTCGTGACGTGCTCCTTCAACGCCGCGATCGCATCCCATCGCGCCGCACCGCTGTAGAGCTGCTCCGCCGTCCGTGCGTGGAGCGCGATGGCGGCGACGCCTTCCTCTTCCGCGATGCGGCCGGTGTCGAGGTAGGTGAGGATGGCGTCGTCCACTCCCATGCGGAACTTGATCGTCACCGGGACCGGACCGGCGGCGTCGACGGCGGCTCGCAGGATGTCGCGTAGGAGCCGTCGGTGCACCGGCAACGCCGAGCCACCGCCCTTCCGGGTGACCTTCGGGACGGGACAGCCGAAGTTCATGTCCACGTGGTCGACGCCCACGTCCCCGACGAGGTAGCGAACCGCCTCGCCCAGCGTGCGCGGGTCGGTGCCATAGAGCTGCACCGATCGGGTGGCCTCCGACCCGTCGAAGCGCAGCATCGCGAGCGTGCGGGCGTTGCGCTCCACCAGTGCTCGAGCAGTGATCATCTCTGACACGTAGAGCCCGGCGCCGAACCGCGAGCACAGCCCCCGGAAGGGCGCGTCGGTGACGCCGGCCATGGGCGCCAGGACCACCGGCGGGTCCACGTGGATCGACCCGACGCGCAACGTCACCCGGCCCACCTCCCTGGAACTTGTGTGATCTCGCCGCGCTGAGCGCGGTCAGACGACACAGGCTGCGGGTCCTGCGGGTCCTGCGGGTGCTGCGGGCATCGCTCCCGGGGTTGTCGCGCGGGTGCGGCGGCGGTGCTCGTCACGGTCGGACCCAGAGGTCGGTGATCTCGACGTCGATCTCGCTGAGCAGGGTGCGGAGCAGTGGGAGCGAGAGGCCGAGGACGGCGGCGTGGTCGCCCTCGATCCGGTCGACGAACGGCGCCGCGAACCCGTCGATGGTGAAGCCGCCCGCGACCCGCAGGGGTTCGCCCGTGGCGAGGTACGCGTCCATCTCGCGATCGGTCGGGCACCCGTAGTGCACCACGGTGGACGCCACGCCCGTCGCGCATCGGCGGTTCGAGGTGTCGAGCACGCACAGACCGGAGTGCAGGACGGCAGAGCGGCCGGCGACGGAGGCCCACCAGTCACGGGCGACATCGAGGGACGGCGCCTTCCCCCTCGTCTCCCCGTCGACGTCGAGCACGGTGTCGCAGCCGAGCACGATGGCGGGCTCGCCATCGAGGCGCTCGGCGACCGCTCGAGCCTTGCGCTCGGCCAGCGTGCGAGCCACGTCGGGGGTGAGCCCGGTGACGTCGTCCTCCTCCGCCCCGCTCACGACCACCTCGGGCGCGAACCCCGCCTCCAGCAGCACGCGCTGGCGGACGGGTGACGCAGAGGCCAGCACGAGCCGTCGGGACATCCCTCCAGCGTGGCCGCTGCGCCCGGTCGGAGGCCACCGGAGCGCCGGTAGCCTCCCGCGCATGGATCGACCGCCGCCCGACCCCGCCAAGCTGCTGGCCGACTGGATGGAGTGGGAGCGGGGCGAGACGCCGCCCGGAAGGGTGATGAGCAACCTCAAGACCCACGGGCTCCGCGACCTCCTCGAGTCGCTTCGGGAGGCGCAGGGCGCGGATGCCAGCGCCTGAGCCCATGCTTCGCTCCGGCCGGGCGCGGACCCAGGTGTGAGCGCGGACGACCCTCCCGAGGAGGCGGTCGCCGATCCCTACGACCCGCCCGTGCTGTCGGCCCGCGAGGCGGCGGGGCGGGGCATGCCCGGCTGGCCCACGCCGGGCGATCCCTTCCCTCCGCCCACCGCGCCTGTGCCTGCGGGGCGAGGGGGCGAGCAGATCATCCCCCGGCCGCTCAACGCCGGGGCGGGTCGCCCGGCGCCGTGGGCGGACCTGCCCCCCGAGCGCCGTCGTCCCACCCTCGCCGACGTCCGTCAGGCCCTGGGCGCGGCGGGGCCGCCGATGCGCTCTGAGCGGGAGTCGATGCCGGGGATCGACCGGGCCTCGGCGGTGCTGGCCCCGCTCTACGAGCACGACGGCGAGCTCCACGTCGTGCTCACCCGTCGCACGTGGGAGCTCCGATCCCACTCCGGCGAGGTGAGCTTCCCCGGCGGTCGTCAGGACGAGGGGGAGGAGCTCTGGGAGACCGCGCTGCGCGAAGCGCGCGAGGAGATCTCGCTCGACGCCACCGGCATCGAGCTCCTCGGTGAGCTCGACCACCTGGCCACGATCACCAGCCGCTCCTTCATCGTCCCCTTCGTCGCTGCGCTGCCAGGGCGCCCGGCGACCACCGCCAACCCGGCCGAGGTCTCGGAGGTCCTCCACGTCCCGATCGCCGAGCTGCTCGACCCGGAGATCTTCCGCGAGGAGCGCTGGACCTTCCCGTGGGCGGAGGACCGTCCGATCTTCTTCTTCGAGCTGGTCGGCGACACCGTGTGGGGCGCCACCGGCGCCATGCTCCGCCAGCTCCTCGGCCTCGCCACCGGCACCCTCGCTCGGGGCCAGCTCGACCACGTCTGAGGGGTGCTGGCCCCCGTCTCAGACGCAGGGTGGCACAACTGACCGAGCGTCCCCGCGCTCGTACGGTCAGGTGGGCGGCCATCGGAGGCGCCGCCCTCGACTCGAAGGGGCGATGTGATGAGGATGACGCGGACACGGAAGTCGATCGCGGGAGTCGGCCTGGCGGCTGGGCTGCTGCTGGCGAGCGCCAGCCCCGCGTGGGCGCACTTCTGCCGGCGGATCGACTTCAACGAGGTCGCGGCCTCGCATGCCGGTGGTTCGAACGCCTGGCTCACCGCCGACGAGTGGCGCGAGTTCCTGCCGTTCATCGCGGAGGAGTGCCCGAGCGCAGTGCCGTTCATCGAGGACGTGCTCGACCACGCCGACGAGCACACGCTGTTCATGGGGCCGGGGCTGCTCGCGGGTGGGCGCATCGGCAAGGACAGCGGCAAGGGCCCGAGCCACTTCGCCTACATGCTCCAGGCGTTCGAGTCCTGCGAGGGCTGACCGGCACGAGCGTGCGCTGACCGACGCCTCCCCGGCTCGGGCATGGCAGGACCCCGGCTGCGGCCGGGGTCCTCGCCCGTTCTGAGGCAGGATCGCCGTCGTGACCGCCCGCTTCCAGAACCGTGTCACCGAGCTGCTCGGTGTCGAGGTCCCGATCGTGCAGGCGCCCATGGGGTGGATCGCGCGGGCCCAGCTCGCCAGCGCGGTGTCCAACGCCGGGGCGATGGGGATCATCGAGACCTCGTCGGGAGAGCTCGACGTCATCCGCGACGAGATCCGCAAGATGCGTGACCTCACCGACAGGCCCTTCGGCGTCAACATCGCCCAGGCGTTCGTCCGCGACCCCTCGATCGTCGAGTTCGTGGCCGATCAGGGCGTGACGTTCGTGACGACGTCCGCTGGCAGCCCCATGCGCTACACGACGCCCCTGAAGGCGGCGGGGCTCACCGTGTTCCACGTCGTACCCAACCTGGCGGGAGCGCTGAAGGCGGTGGAGGCCGGGGTCGACGGCCTGATCGTGGAGGGTGGCGAGGGCGGCGGCTTCAAGAGCCCACGGCCCGTCTCGACGATGGTGCTGCTGCCGCTCGTGGTCTCGAAGGTCGACGTGCCCGTGATCGCGGCCGGTGGCTTCGTCGACGGGCCCACGATGGCCGCCGCGCTGGCCCTCGGCGCCGAGGGGGTGCAGCTGGGGACGCGCATGGTGAGCTCGGCGGAGAGCCCGGTGCACGGCAACTGGAAGCAGGCCGTGCTGGACGCGACCGAGACCGACACCGTGTTCCTCAACCAGCACACCAGCCCAGCGCTCCGCGCGCTCCGGACGGAGCGCACCAGCGCGCTCGAGTTCGACCGAGAGTCGAACGCGATGGCGCTCTTCGGCAGCGCGATGGACCTGTACTTCGGGGGCGACATGGAGGCTGCCATCGCCCTCTCCGGCCAGGTGGCGGGCCGGATCGACGAGATCAAGCCGGTGGCGCAGATCATCGAGGAGTGCGCCCGGGAGTGCCTGGCGACCATCGGCGATCTGGCGGCGCGGTACCCCAGCGGCTGAGCCGGACCACGACCTAGCGTCCGCGGCATGACGAGCCGCACGCTGATGGACCACGGGACGTTCTACGAGGGACCGCGCTGGCACGACGGGCGCTGGTGGGTCTCGGACTTCTACCGGAAGCTGGTGCTGTCGTTCGATGCCGACGGGGGCGACGTGCGCGAGGAGCTCACCGTCGACCAGCTCCCGTCAGGGCTCGGGTGGACGCCCGACGGCGACCTGCTCGTGGTGTCGCAGATGGACCATGCCCTGCTCCGCCGCGCCGCCGACGGGTCCGTGTCCACGGTCGCGAGCTTCGGCGAGCACTGCGGTGGCTTCGCCAACGACATGGTCGTCGACGCACAGGGTCGGGCCTACATCGGGAACGCCGGCTTCGACCTGATGGCCGGCGACGAGCCCGCCACCGCCAACCTCGTGCGCGTGGACCTCGACGGCACCGTGGCGCTCGCCGCCGAGGACCTCGCCTTCCCCAACGGCTCGGTGATCACGCCCGACGGCGCCACGCTCATCGTCGGCGAGACCATGGGGGGCCGCTACACGTCGTTCACGATCGAGGACGACGGCACGCTCACGCACCGCCGGATCTGGGCCGAGCTCCCCGGGGTCGCGCCCGACGGTTGCGGCCTCGATGCGCAGGGCCGGATCTGGTGCGCCGACGCCTTCGGCAAGCGCTGCGTGCTCGTGGAGGAAGGGGGTCGCCTCGTGGAGGAGATCCCGGCGCCCGACGACCTGGGCGTGTACGCGTGCATGCTCGGCGGTCCTGACGGCAAGACGCTGCTGCAGTGCTGTGCGCCGGGCTTCCTGGCCCACGAGCGCAAGGACGCCGACGACGCTCGCCTCGTCGCCACAGAGGTCGAGGTGCCGCGCAACGGCCTGCCCTAGCGGCGGGAGGACGATCAGCTCGCCGCGAACGCGGCGACGATCCCCTCGGCCTGGTCGTCCTTCGACGCCGCGTACACGTCGACCACGAGGTCGGCGATCGGCAGGACCAGCGGTTCGCGGATCGCCATCTGCCCGCTGAGGAGCTCGAGCGGATCGGCGTCCTCGAGGAACGGCCGGTGCGGCTTGCTCGCGGCGTCCGACGCCAGCCGCTCGACGGGGCCGGTGAGCCAGACGACGAAGTGCCCAGCGAGCGCGTCACGCACCGCCTCCACCTCGATCACCGACGCCGCGGGCCCGATCACCGCCGGGTTGCTCGTGCCCACCATGTCCAGGGCGATCTCGGCTTCGAGCTCGTGCAGGCGCTCGGCCCCCTCGGCCTCGGCGATGTCGGCGGCGGTGCGACCGCCGGTGCGTTCGGCGAGCACCTCGTCGCAGTCGAGGAGCGGTCGTTCGAGGCGTGCCGCGACGCGGCGTCCGACCGAGGTCTTGCCCGCCCCCATCAGCCCCAGCAGGACGACGTGCCGCCGCTCGAGGGAGCCGCCTACCAGTAGTTCGGAGCTTCCTTGGTGATGGTGATGTCGTGCGGATGGCTCTCGCGGAGCCCAGCGCCCGTGATCCGCACGAACCGCCCACGCTCCTGCAGCTCCTGGAGGTTGGCGGTGCCGCAGTAGCCCATCGCCTGTCGGAGGCCGCCGACCAGCTGGTAGAGCACGTTGGCCAGCGGACCCTTGTAGGCGACCCGGCCTTCGATGCCCTCGGGCACCAGCTTCTCGGCGTCGACGACGTCGCCCTGGAAGTAGCGGTCCTTCGAGTACGAGCGCGACTTCATCGCGCCCAGCGACCCCATGCCGCGGTACTCCTTGAAGCGCTCGCCCTGGTGCAGCACGACCTCGCCCGGTGACTCGTCCACGCCGGCCAGCAGCGATCCGAGCATCGCGACGTCGGCCCCCGCCGCGATCGCCTTCGGGATGTCGCCGGAGAGCTGGATGCCGCCATCGGCGATGAGGGTGACGCCGTGTCGTCGGGCCGCCACCGCGCAGTCGTGGATCGCGGTGATCTGCGGGACGCCGACACCGGCGACGACCCGGGTGGTGCAGATGCTCCCCGGGCCCACACCGCACTTCACGCCGTCGGCGCCCGCGGCGACCATGGCGTCGACCGCCTCGCCGGTGACGATGTTGCCGCCGATCACCTCGACGTCGAGGCTCCCCTTGATCTGCTTGACGATGTCGAGGACGCCCTGGCTGTGGCCGTGGGCGGTGTCGACCACGAGCACGTCCACGCCGGCGCCCACCAGGGCCTCGGCCCGCTCGAGGGCATCGGGACCGACCCCGACGGCGGCGGCCACGCGGAGGCGGCCGCGCTCGTCCTGGGTGGCCGCCGGGTACTCCGTCTGCTTCTTGATGTCCTTGACCGTGATCAGGCCGCGCAGGGCGCCCGCGTCGTCCACGATCGGGAGCTTCTCGATGCGGTGCTGCCAGAGGATGTCCTTGGCCTGCTCGAGGGTGGTGCCGAGGGGCGCGGTGACGAGCGGCGCACGCTTCATCACCCGCTCGATCGCCTGGTCGTGGTCCTCCACGAACCGAAGGTCTCGGTTGGTGAGGATGCCGACCAGCTTGCCCCCGCCGTCGACGATCGGAACGCCGCTGATCTTGTAGCGAGCCATCAGGTCGAGGGCGGCGTTCACCGGCGCGTCGGGAGGCAGCGTGACCGGGTCGGTGATCATGCCGCTCTGGGAGCGCTTCACCCGGTCGACCTCGAGCACCTGGTCGTCGATGGAGAGGTTGCGGTGCACGACGCCGATGCCCCCGAGGCGGGCCATGGCGATGGCGAGCGGCGCTTCGGTGACGGTGTCCATCGCCGCCGACACGATCGGGATGCTGAGCGTGACCTTCGGCGTGAGGCGAGCTGCCGTGCTGACCTCACCGGGCAGGACGTTGGACTCCGCCGGGAGCAGCAGCACGTCGTCGAACGTGAGGCCTTCCTTGGCGAACTTCGGTGGGTGCGCCGAGCCCTCATCGCCGGGAAAGGCGCTGGAAGGGGTCTCCATGGAGAGAGCCTAGTGTCCGACCGTGGGAACCTCCTACCACTGGACGCCGGACGAGTTCCGACGTCGAGGGCACGAGGTGGTGGAGTGGGTCGCGCGCTACCTCGAGACGATCGAGGAGCGGCCCGTGCAGAGCACGGTGGCCCCGGGCTGGGTGCGCTCGCAGCTCCCGGCGTCGCCGCCGGCGACCCCCGAGCCCTTCGAGGACGTCCTCGCCGACCTCGACCGGGTCGTGCTGCCCGGCGTCACGCACTGGCAGCACCCCGGGTGGCACGCCTACTTCCCCACCGGTGCATCACCGCCGTCGGTGCTGGCCGACCTGGTGTCGGCGGGCTTGGGCGTGCAGGGGATGCTGTGGTCCACGTCCCCCGCCTGCACGGAGCTGGAGACCGTCGTCCTCGACTGGATGGCCGAGCTGCTCGGCCTGCCCGATCGCTTCCGCTCGCAGGGCGACGGAGGCGGCGTGATCGAGGAGTCCGCGTCGGGCGCCACGCTGTGCGCGCTGCTGGCGGCCCGGTGGCGCGCGGCGGGCGACGGTCCCTTCGACCACCTCCGCGCCTACACCTCCACCCAGGCCCACAGCTCTGTGGAGAAGGCCGTCCGGATCGCCGGGCTGCGGCCCGACCAGCTGCGGACGATCGGTGTCGACGACTCCTTCGCGCTGCGGCCGGATCTCCTGGCGGCGGCGATGGCCGACGATCGCCGGGCCGGTCGCACGCCCTTCTTCGTCGTCGCGAGCCTCGGCACGACGTCCTCGGCGGCGCTCGACCCGGTCCGGGCCATCGTCCCGGCGTGCGGCGCCGAGGGCGCCTGGCTGCACGTCGACGGCGCGCACGCCGGCGCCGCGCTCGTGTGCCCGGAGCTGCGGTGGTTCGCCGACGGCCTCGACGGCGCGGACAGCTTCTGCATGAACCCGCACAAGTGGCTGTTCACGAACTTCGACTGCGACTGCTTCTGGGTGGCCGACCGCGCCGCGCTGATCGGGGCCCTCACCGTGCTGCCCGAGTACCTGCGCAACGCGGCGAGCGAGTCCGGCGCGGTGATCGACTACCGGGACTGGCAGGTGCCGCTCGGACGACGGTTCCGCTCGCTCAAGCTCTGGTTCGTGCTGCGCGCCTACGGCGCCGAGGGGCTGCGGCACCACATCCGCGAGCACGTGGCCCTCACGCAGGACCTGGCCGACCACCTGCACGAGCACCCGCGCCTGGAGGTGGTCGCTCCTCACCCCCTGAACCTGGTGTGCTTCCGGCACGTCGACGGGGATGCCGCGACCGAGGCGCTGCTCGCCACGCTGAACGCCACTGGACGGGTGCTCCTCACCCACGCCCGTCTCGACGACGGCCTGGTGATCCGCGCGTCGATCGGCGCGCAGGCCACCCAGGAGCGCCACGTCGAGGCGCTCTGGCACCTCATCGAGGAGCACGCATGAGCGATCCAGACATCGACCCGGCACGGTTCGCCGTCCAGCGCTACGACGGACGCGGGTTCTCACAGGCGTACGTGCGCGAGGGCGCCGGGGGCGTGCCGCTGCTGTGCGTGCACGGCTGGCCGGAGACGAAGCGCATCTGGTGGCGCGTGATCCAGCCGTTGGCCGCCGCCGGCTTCGACGTGATCGTCCCCGACCTGCGGGGGTTCGGCGACAGCGACCTCGGCCCTGACGGCCTCCACGACGTGCCCGCCCACGCGGCCGACCTGCACGCCCTGGTGACGGACGGGCTCGGGCTGGACCGGGTGGTGCTCTGCGGTGGCGACCTCGGCGGTCCGGTGATCCAGATGCTCGCGCTCGAGCACCCGGAGGTCACCGAGCGGATGGTGCTGTTCAACTCGCCGCTGCCCTACGACAAGGAGCGCATGGCCGGCATGGACACGCGCCCGCCGCGCGAGGCCGCCGACTACTTCGTTCGGCAGGGCCTCGACGCCGACGGCCTGGCCGCCGACCTCACCACCCCAGAGCAGCGCCGCCGCTACATCGCCGCCTTCTACTCGTCGCGGTTCTGGGCGCACCCCGGGGCCTTCATGGGCGATGCGCCGACGGTCTTCGGTCCGAACGGCGGCACCCCGGTGATCGACTTCCACACGGAGCCGTTCGCCGACGCGGCCAAGCTGCGCGCGTCCTTCGGCGGCTACGAGAGCGTGTTCGACCCGGCCAAGCAGAGCGCTCCGGCTCGGCTCGAGCGGAACGAGGGCGTGCGGGCCCTCCTCCTCCACGGCCCGTCCGACCACGTGATCTACCCGGCGTTCGACGAGATGGCGGCCGTCGTGTTCCCGGACCACGACGGGCCGCACCGACTGGAGAGGTGCGGGCACTTCGTCCAGTGGGAGGCCGCCGACGCCCTCGTGGCCCACACCACCAGGTTCTGCGCCGACCTCCTCTGAGGACTGCTGGTCAGACCGCCAGGAAGGTCGCGCTGCTGGGGCTGGCCGACTGCAGCGCTCCGATGACGCGCGCGACGCCATCGTTCGCTCCCATCGCATCGACGCGGGTGGCGGCGCCCCGGAGCTCGCCGTACGCCCAGGTGCCGAGCGCGGTGCTGAGGCGGGACCACATCGCGGTCATCGCGCGTGCATCGCCGCCCCGAAGGAGCGCGATGAAGCCGGCCACCTCGGGCGCCTCGTGGAGGAGGTCCTGGATGCGCAGGTGCGAGCGAAGCGCAGCCGCGACCGCAAGCCGGCAGTCGGCGGCGAGGAGCGGGCCCGCGTTCGCCTCGACCTGCTCGAGGCCGACGAGCGTGACCGCCACGATGGAGTCGCCCACCTCCAGCTCGGAGAGCGAGTGGGCGAGGTCAGGGCGGGAGCTCACCCCCGAGGGGGACCGCCACGCCTGGGCCGCCGTCGGGACCTGCCGGCTCGCCAGGCGGCGCTCCTCGGAGCGAGCGGTGGCCGCGTCGACCGAGGTGCCCATCCGCGAGAGGACGTCGCCGAGGAGCTCGAAGTCCGGCTTCTCGATGACCTCGCGAGCGCCCTTCCGGAGCAAGCGCCCCGCGTCGTCGGCGAACGAGGTGAACACGACCACGGCCGGCCCCGCCCCGTCGGCGTCGAGCAGCTCGAGCGTGCGCTCGCCGGTGCCGTCGGCGAGGGAGAGGTCGAGGACCAAGACGTCGACGCCGAACCGGCGGACCATCTCCGCGGCATCACCGCCGTTGTCGGTCTCGGCGACGACCTGGAGGCCGGCGTCCTCGCAGAGCGTCGTGATCGACGCGCGGACGACGGCGTCGTCGTCGCAAACCACCACCCTGGCCATCGACTCTGCCCATCCTGCGCTCGGTGCCGCGCGGACCCCTGTCGGCTCGAAACCTACATCGCGGACCGTGCACCCCGGCGCGGTAGTCTGACCTCTTCCCCCGACGGGACGGAGGCCCCGCCGCCATGGCTGACGTCGAGATCGGCATCGGCAAGTCAGGACGCCGTGCCTATGGGTTCGACGACGTCGCCATCGTGCCGAGCCGCCGCACCCGCGACCCGGAGGAGGTCGACATCTCCTGGGAGATCGACGCCTTCCGGTTCGAGCTCCCCGTGATGGCATCGCCCGCGGACAGCGTCGTCTCGCCGCACACCGCCGCCGAGCTCGGGCGTCTCGGAGCGCTGGGCGTGCTGCACCTCGAAGGCCTGTGGACCAGGTACGCCGACCCGGAGCCGATCCTCGAGGAGATCAGCGGCCTGCCCGCCGAGAAGGCCACGAGCCGCATGCAGGAGCTCTACGCCGAGCCGGTGCAACCCGACCTCGTGGGCCAGCGGATCAGCGAGCTCAAGGCGGCCGGCCACACCGTCGCGGTGGCGTGCACGCCGCAGCGCACGCTGGCGATGGCGCCCGACGTGCTGCGCGCCGAGCCCGACCTGCTGGTGGTGCAGGGCACCGTGGTGTCGGCCGAGCACGTGTCTCGCCAGCACGAGCCCCTCAACCTGAAGGACTTCATCCGGCACTACGAGATCCCGGTCGTGGTCGGCGGCTGCACCTCGTACCAGGCCGCCCTCCACCTCATGCGCACCGGCGCTGCCGGGGTCCTCGTGGGCGCCGGGTCGGGCGCCGCCGGCACCACGCGGCGCGTGCTCGGGGTCGGCATCCCGATGGCCACCGCCATCGCCGACGCGCGGGCGGCGCGCATGCGGCACCTCGACGAGACCGGCGTGTACGTCCACGTGATCGCCGACGGGGGCATGACCACGGGCGGCGACATCGCCAAGGCCGTGGTGTGCGGCGCCGACGCCGTGATGGTCGGCACGCCCCTGGCGGCGGCCGCGGAGGCACCCGGCCGGGGCTACCACTGGGGCACCACCGCCGTGCACGCCACGCTGCCGCGCGGTCACCGCGTCGCCGTCGAGCCGCGGGGCTCCCTCGAGGAGATCCTCGTCGGGCCCGCCCACGAGGCCGATGGGCACAGGAACCTGCTCGGCGCGCTGCGCCGGTCGATGGCGCTGTGCGGCTACGAGTCGTTGAAGGACTTCCAGAAGGCGGAGGTCGTCGCCCTGTCATGAGCGTGCGGGTCGACCGCCCGGTCCTCGTCGTCGACTTCGGGGCGCAGTACGCCCAGCTGATCGCACGCCGGGTGCGGGAGGCTCGCGTGTACAGCGAGATCGTCCCGCACACCATGCCGGTGGACGAGATGCTCGCCCGCCGGCCGATCGCGATCATCCTCTCCGGCGGCCCGTCATCCGTCTACGCCGAGGGGGCGCCGAGCGTCGATCGCGCGCTGTTCGAGTCCGGCGTGCCCACCTTCGGCATCTGCTACGGGTTCCAGGCGATGGCGCTGGCGCTGGGCGGCACCGTCGAGCGCACGGGCCTCGCCGAGTTCGGGCGCACGTCGCTCGCCGTGACGGCCCCCCGATCGTTGCTCTTCGACGGTCTGCCCGAGGGCCAGTCGGTGTGGATGAGCCATGGCGACTCGGTGTCGCGGGCTCCGGACGGCTTCCTCGTGTCGGCCCGCTCGGCGGGTGCCGAGGTGGCTGCCTTCGAGCACCCCGGCCGGCGGATGGCCGGCGTGCAGTTCCACCCGGAGGTGCTGCACACCGAGCACGGCCAGACGGTGCTCGAGCACTTCCTCTACGACATCGCGGGAGCCGAGCCCACCTGGACGATGACCAACGTCATCGAGGAGCAGGTGGCCGCCATCCGGGCGGCCGTCGGCGACAAGCGCGTCCTCTGCGGGCTGTCGGGCGGCGTCGACTCTGCCGTCGCAGCCGCCCTGGTGCAGCGGGCCATCGGTGATCACCTCACCTGCGTGTTCGTCGACCACGGCTTGCTGCGGGCCGGTGAGCCCGAGCAGGTCGAGCGCGACTTCGTCGACGCCACCGGGGTGTCGCTCAAGGTCGTCGACGCCCAGGACCGCTTCCTGGCCGCGCTGGCCGGCGTGAGCGACCCGGAGGAGAAGCGGAAGATCATCGGGCGGGAGTTCATCCGCGTGTTCGAGGAGGCGGCCCGCGAGGTCGTCGCCGAGGCCGGCGCCCACGGCGAGTCGGTCGACTTCCTCGTCCAGGGCACGCTCTACCCGGACGTGGTGGAGTCCGGCGGCGGCACGGGCACGGCGAACATCAAGAGCCACCACAACGTGGGCGGCCTCCCCGACGACCTCGAGTTCTCCCTGGTGGAGCCGCTGCGCACCCTCTTCAAGGACGAGGTGCGGCGAGTGGGGCTCGAGCTCGGCCTCCCCGAGGCGATCGTGTGGCGTCAACCGTTCCCCGGTCCCGGGCTGGGGATCCGGATCGTGGGGGAGGTGACGCGCGAGCGGCTCGACGTGCTGCGCCAAGCGGACCACATCGCGCGCGAGGAGCTCTCGGCCGCGGGGTTGGACCGTGAGATCTGGCAGTGCCCGGTGGTGCTGCTCGCCGACGTGCGCTCGGTGGGCGTGCAGGGCGACGGCCGCACGTACGGCCACCCGGTGGTGCTCCGGCCCGTGTCGAGCGAGGACGCCATGACGGCGGACTGGACGCGGGTGCCCTTCGATGTGCTCGCCGCCATCTCGACCCGCATCACCAACGAGGTGCGCGAGGTGAACCGCGTCGTCCTGGACGTCACGTCCAAGCCGCCCGGCACCATCGAGTGGGAGTAGGCGGCATCGGTTGATCCCGTTCGATCGCGACAAGGTCCGCTTCAACGAGAAGCTCGACCACCTCCAGGCCCGCCGCCCGTTCACCTACAACCTCGTCACCGGCGTGCTGATCGGGCTGGTCCTGCTCGCCATCGGCGCCCACTGGACGATCGTCATCGTCTACGCCCTGTCCTGGGCGACGGTGCGCTGGTTCCTCTGGCGCCCGGGTCACATCCTCCAGCGCCAGTACGAGGTGCGCCAGGTGCGCGTGGCCCAGGCGAAGGAAGCCAAGCGTCGCGGGCGCTAGCCGCCCGCGACCGCTCACTACGATCCCGCCGTCATGTCCCCCCGTCTCTGCGTCGCGGTCCTGCTCACCGCGCTGGCTGTCGGCGCGTGCACGGGCGACGACGGCGGCGACGACGGCGCCGGCTTGGGCACCACCTCGTCGATCGGGCCGCCCGTGGCCCCGCCGGTGCCGGCGGCGTCACCTCCGGGCACCGGTGTGGTGCTGATCGGCGAGCTCAGCTCGACCTTCCAGGTGACGAGCTGCGACCTGGAACCCGACCCCGCGGCGGCCACCGGTGAGCTCCTTCGGCTCGAGGGTTCGGGCAGCCGGTCCAACGGGGTGCCGTTCACGGTGGAGGTGGTGCGATCGGCCAGCGATGAGGCGGCCGAGGCGTTCACCGACCTCATCACCTACACCGACAGCGCTCGCATCCTGCAGGTCCAGCGGTCCGAGGTGGCCGGCGAGGTGAGCGACCTCCGCGACCCCGGCGCCCGGGGGACGCTCCTGCGCGTGCGACCGCACGGCGTGTCGGCGACCGGGATCGGCGGGCCGCCGGGAACGGCGGCGCCGGAGGGCCCAGGGCTGGTGGGGGTGGCCCTCGACGCCTCCTGCTAGGCGGCGGCGAGCAGCCTCGTGCGGAAGAGCTCGAGCACCCGGTCCAGGGCGTCGCGCGTGGGCTGGCCGGGCTCGTCGACCAGGTGCTCGGTGAGCACCGAGTGCGCCGCCGACGGGTGGCCGAAGGCATTCCCCTTGGACGAGTCGATCTCCACCGCCACGAACCGGTCGCCGAGGGCCTCCCGCAGGTGGTCGAACCGAGCTGCGGGGACGAACCGGTCTCCCGTGAAGCGGAGCCCGAGCAGGCACAGGTCGGGCTCGCTTGCCATGCGGTCCTTCACCCGGCCGAGGTCCTCGTCGCTGATGTAGAGCGCTCGCTGCGCCTTCTTCGTGAACCCGAGCGGCAGCGACGGCTGCGACAGGACCGGGGCCTTCACCGCCGGCTCCGGGAGCATGGCGAGCGCGAAGTTGCCGGTGAAGCACATGCCGACCACGCCGACACCGGGCCCGCCGCAGCGCTCGTGCTCCTGGCGCGCGAGGGCCTTGCACCAGGAGATCACCGGGCTGGTCTTGCCCGTGGCCCACGCCGAGAACTCCTTCGACACGCAGGCGGGGCCGATGGCGCGGATGACCTTCCCGACGGACATCTCGGCCCCGGGCACCCCGAAGAGGTGGGGGAGGACGACGGTGCAGCCGACGTCGGCGACCCGGTCGGCGAAGTCGATGACCTTCGGCGTGATGCCCGGCATCTCGGCGAACACGAGGACCGCCGGTCCCGTGCCCTTCCGGTAGACGTCTCGCTCCTTCCCGTCGAAGGTGAACGTGGACCGCTCGTACCCGCTCAGGTCACCCATGGGCCGGACCGTAGAGGCAGACTGCCGCCTCGTGCACCCCTTCCGCTTCGGCATCCAGTGCCGCGGCCCGGCTGATGCGGCCGGCTGGCGTGAGCTCGCTCGTCGCGTCGAGGACCTCGGCTGGTCCACCCTCACCATCGCCGACCACCTCGATGACGCGCTGGCGCCCACGCCCGCGCTCATGGCCGCCGCCGACGCCACCACGACGCTGCGGGTGGGCACGATGGTCTTCGCCAACGACTACCGCCACCCGGTCGTGCTGGCCAAGGAGGCGGCGACCCTCGACGTGCTCACCGGCGGGCGCTTCGACCTCGGGATCGGCGCCGGGTGGATGACCACCGACTACGAGCAGGCCGGGCTGCCGCTCGACCGCCCTGGGGTGCGCATCGGACGCCTGGCCGAGGCCCTCACGATCCTGCGCGGCCTCTGGTCGGGCGAGCCGTGCACCTTCGCCGGCCAGCACTACGCGATCGACGGCCTCGACGGGCAACCGAAGCCGTCCACGCCCGGCGGCCCACCGATCGTCGTCGGGGGCGGGGGCCGCCGGATCCTCGAGCTCGCCGGCCGGGAGGCGGACGTCGTCGGCATCAACGTGAACCTGGCAGCGGGCGTGATCGACCGCTCGGCGTTCTGGGACGGCACCGCCGAGGTCACCGAGGAGAAGCTCGGGTGGGTCCGTGCCGCCGCCGGCGACCGCGATCCCGAGCTCCACGTCCGTGTCCACCTCGCGCTGGTCACCGACGACCGCGAGGCCATCGTGGAGCAGCTCGCAGGGGGCTTCGGCCTCACGCCCGACCAAGCGCGGGCGACGCCGCACGCGGTGGTGGGGGACGTGAGCGAGATCTGCGACCAGCTGCTGGAGCGCCGCGAGCGGTGGGGGATCAGCTACCTCGGCCTGTCCGCCGACCAGCTCGAGCCGTTCGCCCCGGTGATCGCCCGCCTGGCCGGCACCTGAGCCCTACGCCAGGGGGCGGCCGAAGGGGAGCTCGTCCTGCCAGGTGCGGAGGTGCTCCTCGGCCTGCAGGGCGGCGGCCATCCAGAGCCCGGTGCCCTCGCCCGCCAGGGACTCCACCCGCTCGTGCACGCGCGCCATCGGATCGCCGCCGTCGGGGTCGACGGCGGCGAGCAGCGGCCCGGCGGTGGAGAGGAAGTCGGGCACGACGACGACACCGCCTCGCCCGAGGACGGCGAGCGCCCGCGCCGTGACGGGGACGGGTGTGAGCGGCACGACGACCGTGGCCTTCACCGTGGCGGCGAGGTCGTGCTCCAGCACGCCCGCCTTGCCGGCGACGAGCAGCGCGTCGCACGCCGCGTCGAACCCCGTCGCCGTCGTCGCGGTCGCTCCGTTGGTGCTGGCCGAGGCCGCGGCGGCGTCGGCGACGGGTCCGGTGCCCACGATGGCGAGCTCCTTGCCGTCCAGTGAGCCCAGCGCGCCGAGGGCAGCGGCCACCGCGCTCTCGCCTGCCGACGTGGGATCGAACGCGAGCGCTCGCTGTTCGGACCGGCCGAGGCTGGCGAGGTCGTCGGCGGACACGCCCACGCCCGGGCCGGGGAGCCACCGGCCGCTCTCCACGAGCGGTCCGACCTCCTCGAGGAAGGCGGCCAAGGCGACGTCGCGGTCGTCCGGCTTGGCGTTCAATCCGGCCGAGCCCCCGGCGATGCCCAGCCCGAAGCTGGCCGCCGCGTAGGTGGTGGAGCGTGCCAGCAGCTCGGCGCCCTCGCGGAGGACCTTGGGTGCCTGGCGGACCACCCCCACCGCCGGCGCGGCACCGAGGTCGAAGGCGACGAACCCGTCGGTGCTCTCGAGCTTCACGACCTCCACGGCGCTCGTGTCTAGCCGACGCCCTCTACGCGACGCCCAAGCGCTCCAGCTGCTCGGTGGGAGCGTCGATGGATCGGAGCGCCTCCACCAGGAGGTCGGTCATCTCCTTCGACGCCTCACCGCCGGCGTGGTTGCGGAGCTCGCCGCCGGCCGCCTCCTCGCGGTCGTACAGGAGGTCTCCCCCGAACGCTCCCATGGCCCAGAAGGGCAGCGCATCGCTGGGGTCGAAGGGCTGTCGGATCACCGGGACGTCGGAGCCGGGCGAGCGGTCCAGCCACGCTCGATGGTCGGGGCGCGGCATGCGGTACCCGGCGATGCGGATCGGCATCGTGGTCCACCGGTTGGAGAACATGGACAGCGGGCGGTTCTCCTCCACGGGGGCGCGGGCGAACGTGCGCGTGGCATCGGCGACGTGCACCTCCCGTCCCCACACCCCGCACAGGGCCCACTCGCGCACGTGGGAGGCCGTCCCCTCGAGCAGCGGGGCCAGCGAGCGGCCGTGGGTGCGGTGCTCCGGCTCGACGCCGAAGGCGTCGCACAACGTGGCGTGCAGGTCGACGGTGGTCGTGAGGGCGCCGCTGGTGCCGGGCGCCACGCCGGGCCACGAGACCAGGAGCGGGATGTGGCCGAGCTCCGGGTGGACGGCGACCTGCGGCTTCCCCCAGAGCCCGTGCTCGCCGAGGTAGTGGCCGTGGTCGGTGCAGAGGACGAACGCCGTGGTGTCCCAGGCGTCGTGGCGATCGACGACGTCGATGACCCGACCGAGCCAGTGGTCGATCATCGAGAGCTTGGCGCCGTACTGGCTGCGGAGGTGGACGCTCTCCCGCTCGCTCAGGCCCGACTGCTCCTGGCTGCGCGCGTACGGCGGCCAGATCAACCGCTCGCCCTCCCACGTCGGGTCGTAGCGGCTGGTCCACGGCTCGGGCGTGTCGAACGGCTCGTGGGGATCGAACTCGTCGACGACCAGCAGCGCTCGTTCGTGCGGTTGACGCGCCGCCGAGAGCTCGGCGTCGAGCCAGGCGGCCGCCGCCGTCATCGTCTTCGGACCAGGGAAGTCCGCCTCGTCCTTGAACCACGTGCGGCTCACGTCGTAGCCGCGCTCCCACGGCGGCTTGCGTGCGGGGAGGGCCGGAGC
>JBJMHD010000101.1:0-36653 GCA_045807565.1 Acidimicrobiales bacterium
CACACCGTGCCAGTTCCATCAGATCCACCCGGGCCAGGATACGTGCGGAGGTTCACTCCCCGGCTGCGGCTCCCGCGGCCTCGGTGTCGATCGCGAACGCGGTGTACTCCTCACCGGTGTCGACGAGGTCCTCGAACTGGATCACACCCATCTCCTCGAAGCGGTGACGGAGCCACTTGTCGTTGCGATCGAGCAGGCCGAGCTTCTTGCAGTTGGGGACGATCTTGCTGAACAGCATCGACTGGAACAGACCACGGGTCGGATCGTGGAGGACGACCGGCATGATGTCGCGAACGTTGACGCCCATGCGCGCCCAGACCTCTTGTTGCATGAACCGGTCGCGCATGCGCACCGCGGCTTCGAAGGCGAACTCCTGGCGGTCCTTGATCTCGCCATCGGTCATGCCCTCGTAGACCTCCTTGAGGCTGAGGACACCGAAGGCGACGTGGCGAGCCTCGTCGGCCATCACGTACCGGGTGATCTGCTTGAGGAGCGGGTCGGGCGTCGTCTGGTACTGGAACCCGAACGCGGCCAGGGCCAGCCCCTCGATCATGATCTGCATGCCGAGGTAGGTCATGTCCCAGCGGGTGTCGGACACGACCGCGTCGAGCAGCGCCCGCAGGTGGACGTTGATCGGGAACTCGTGGGCCAACTTCTCCTTGAGGTACTTGCTGTACACCTCGACGTGGCGGGCCTCGTCCATCACCTGGGTGGCGGCGTAGTACTTGGCGTCGATCCACGGCACCGTCTCGACGATCTTGGCGGTGCACACCAGCGCACCCTGCTCACCGTGCATGAACTGGCTGAGGGTCCAGTTCTGCGACTCCATGATGAGGTTCTGCCACTCCTTCTCGCCCCAGCCGTGCAGCGGCCCGCCGGGACGCTGGGCGGCGAGGAGCACGGGATCGGCGTCGGGGTCGCGCGGTGCGTTGGCGGCGACCTTCTCGGGGTCGACGTCGAGGTGCCACGGCAGGTCGGTCTCACCGTTCCACTGCGCGCCCTTCGCCTTCTCGTAGAGCTTGTTGAGCGCCGGGCGGGCGCCCTTCTCGTAGTCCCACGTGAAGATCGCGTCGGCGTTGTCCTTCACGGAGTGCACTGCCTCGTCCACGTCCTTGGCGGTGATCGCCAGGATGGCTTCGAGGTCGTTGACGTCGGCCCGGCCGAGCATCTCTTCGTTGGTGGTCATCTCGGGATACCCCTTGGTCAGTGGTCAGTGTCAGCGGATGCTTCGGCGGTGAGGCCGCCGGAGGTGTCGAGCGAGTCGACGAGGAAGGCGATGAGCTGCTCCCACGGCTCGGGGGCCGGAAGGTCGAGCTCGACGGCACGGAAGAGCAGGAACCCGAACCCCAGGGCGTGGCAGAACCGCACCAGCGCCTCCTTGTCGAGCGACGGGTCGATGACGCCGGTGCCCTGCGCCTCCGTCACGAGGTCGGCGAGGCGGTCGCCGCGGAGGTCGAGCGACTCGCGCACCCGGCGCCGCATCTCGGGGTCGCGCCGGGCGGCCATGAAGGCCTCCAGCAGCAGGGCGCTGTTCGGACCGAGCTCGTCGGTCACCAGGTGCGACCCGACGGTGGTGAGGATGTCGGTGACCTTCCCCTCGAACTCGTGCTCGTTGAAGAGGCGGTCGAGCTCGTTGTCCTGGTGGGCCTCGATGGCGGCGAGCAGCAGCTCAGCCTTGCCGCTGAAGCGGCCGTAGATCGCACCGGTGGTGTAGCCGGCCCGCCGGGCGATCTCGGCGACGCCGGCGCCCTCGTAGCCCTTCTCGGCGAAGACCTCGGCAGCGGCGGCGACCAGCCGCTCGCGGATCGGGTCGACGTCGTCGGCCGGGACGGGCTCGGGCACGGGTGCCGCGTCGGTCATCGCCACGCAGGATAACGATCATTATCGAGCGTGTCCACCCTTCATCTCGGGTGGGACGGTCAGGCGGGTTCGGCGGCGGCCTCTCGCTGCGAGACCTCCACGAGGTCGGCCAGGGCGGCCACGGCGGCGCCGGCGTCGATGGCCTCCCGTGCGGCCTCGATCCCGCCGGGCAGGTCGTCGGCTACGCCCGCGACCAGGAGCCCGGCGCCGGCGTTCAGGCTCACGATGTCGCGGTGCGGGCCGTGCTCCCCCGCCAGCACCCGGCGGGCCAGGTCGGCGTTGATGGTGGCGTCGCCGCCCACCAGGTCCTCCCGGTCCGCCCGCCGCAGGCCGAGGGCCTCCGGGTCCACGTCCCACGTGCTGACCTCGCCGTCGTGCAGCTCGACCACGGTGGACGGGCCCGTGGTGGTGAGCTCGTCGAGGCCGTCGCCCCCGTGGACGATCAGCGCGCGCTCCGCTCCCTTGTCCCGCAGCACCCCGGCCATCCGCTCGGCCATGCGGAGGTCGGCGACGCCGATGAGGTACCGCTTCACCCGGCCCGGGTTCGACAGCGGCCCGAGGATGTTGAAGGCGGTGGGGATGCCGAGGTCGCGCCGGGATGGCCCGGCGTGGCGCATCGCCGGGTGGTAGCGGGGCGCGAAGCAGAACCCGATGCCGGCCTCCTGCACGCAGGCGGCGACGCCCACCGGGCCCAGCTCGATGGCCACGCCGAGGGCCTCCAGCAGGTCGGCGGCGCCGCAGGCTGAGGATGCCGCACGGTTGCCGTGCTTGCACACGCGGCCGCCGGCGCCCGCCACCACCAGCGCCGAGAGGGTGCTGACGTTGATCGTGTGGGCACGGTCCCCGCCGGTGCCGACGACGTCGATCACGGGACCGCTGGTGTCGATGTCCACCCGGGTGGAGGCGTCGAGCATCGCGTCGACCATCCCGCCCAGCTCAGCGACGGTCTCACCCTTCATGCGGAGGGCGACGATGAACGCCGCGATCTGAGCGGGGCTGGCCGCCCCGTCGAGGATCTCGGCCATGGTGACGCGTGCGGTGCCGGCGTCCAGGTCGCCGCCCTCCATCAGGGTGCCGAGGACCACCGGCCACCCGCCCCGCGCCGCGAACGTCTGGTCGGCCACGGGCTGAACCTAGTGCTGCAGGGTCAGGAGGCCCGTCGGCGTTGCCGGAGGATCCGGCGGCGCTCCTTCTCGGTGGCGCCGCCCCAGACGCCTTCCTTCTCCCGCCCTTGGAGCGCGAACTCCAGGCAGGTCTCGCGGACGGAGCAGACCTCGCACACCACCTTGGCGGCGTCAGCCTCCTCGTCGGTGGCTGGGTAGAAGATCTCGGGGTCGAGTCCGCGGCAGGCCGAGTGGCGGCGCCAGGCTAGATCCATGGTCGGGGGGCAGCTCTTCGTGTCGGAGGGCAGGTGAAGCGCAGTATCTGCCCACGCGCGCGGGCGATGCAAACCGACGCGCCGCTGATGCGTCAGCTCGGGGAGGCCCCGGCCGCCGCTGCTACTCGCCGGCTTCGCTGCGGCGCAGCAGCGCCCACACCTCGTCCGCCGGGTACCGGCGGTGTCCGCCCGGCGTGCGGACCGACGGGATGCGCCCGCGGCGCGCCCAGTCGGTCACCGCCCGCTCCGACACCTGGAAGAGGAGTGCGACCTCGCGCGTGCGCAGCAGCCGACCTCGCATGCTGTCGGGGAGGACGCCGTTGCCGACGAGCTCCTCGAGCAGTGCCTCACGGTCCCGAACCCGCTCCAAAGCGTGCCTCCTGCGGCATCGTCGGTCGCCCACCCTCCGTGCTCGGAGTGTGCCCCGTCGTCGGGGGCCGGGCAACGGGACGAACGCCGCACTTCACCCCAGATCGGGCGCGACGTGGCAAAAAGTCGGCTAGTCGCGCAGATCGGCGAGGAGCTCGGCACGGGTGTCGGCGCTGAGCTCGGTGCTCTCCTGGTAGTCGGGGTGGTCGACGGCGAGGCGGGCGGGGCCGCGCTCGAGGGCATCGATCTGGGCCGCGGTGAGCTCCCAGCGCACGTAGTGCACCGACGCCGTGATCTCCTCGCGCGTGAGCTGCGCGGCGTGCGCCTCCTCGGGGAAGGCGCGCACCGTGGCAGCGGCCTCGCCGTCGCCGAGGTGCAGGACGAGCGAGCGCTCGATCCCGACGAGCTTCGGGAGCCAGGTGCGGAGCTCTGCGTCTGTGGTCAGCTCGAGGAAGAGGGTGGCGCTCAACGTGCCGGGGAGCGGGATGAGCGGGTTGTAGACGTCGAGCTCGCCCTGGATCGCCTCGTCGGTGATCAGCTTCTCGACGCGGGCCATCTCCTGGATCTGGAACCGGATCGTGTCCCGGTTCTCGAACAGGAGCGTGACGAGGTCGCCCACGTGCACGCGCCGCCGCTTCTTCAGCGCGATGACCGAGGCGCGGAACTCCTGCCGCTCGCGCTCGTAGGCGCGCAGGTCGGCGATGTCGTCGATGGTGAGCCGGCGGGGGTGCAGAGGCGCACCCCCGCGCTGGCTCGTGGTCAGGACAGGCCCTCGAGGGCCTGGGTGAAGCGTCCGGCGTGGCTCTTCTCGGCGCGAGCCAGCGTCTCGAGCCACTCGGCGACCTCTTCGAAGCCCTCGTCGCGGGCGATCTTCGAGAAGCCGGGGTACATCTCGGTGTACTCGTAGGTCTCGCCGGCGATGGACGACTTGAGGTTCGCCTCGGTGCTGCCGACCGGCTCGCCGGTGGCGGGGTCGCCGACCTCGGCGAGGAAGTCGAAGTGCCCGAAGGCGTGCCCCGTCTCGCCCTCGGCGACGGAGCGGAAGAGGGATGCCACGTCCGGGTGCCCCTCCACGTCCGCCTTCTGGGCGAAGTACAGGTAGCGCCGGTTCGCCTGGCTCTCGCCGGCGAAGGCCTCCTTCAGGTTGCTCTCGGTCTTGCTGCCCTTCAGATCAGCCATGCGCGGGTGCGCCTCCTTGGTGTGATCGGTCTGTCGCTTCCGCAGTCGGGGAAGCGTAACGAGCGCGGCGCCGAACCCCGACACCGACGATCTGCTGGTCCTCGTCGTCGGGCAGTAGCGTCGCTCCGTGGCCACCTACGAGTACCGGTGCCGAGCCTGCGGCGCCACCTTCGAGGAGCGGCGGCCGATGGCCGAGGCCGACGCGCCCGCGTCGTGCCCCGACGGCCACGTCGACACCACCCGGCTGCTGTCGGTGTTCGCTCGCACCACCGCCGGTGCGACGCCCGGGCCCAGCGGGCCGTCGGGTGGCGGCTGCTGCGGCGGGGCGTGCGGCTGCGGCTGACCTGATGGCCACCGGCTCCTTCGACCGGGCCACCGCGCTCGAGCGGCTGGGCGCTGAGACCTTCGACGTCCTCGTGATCGGGGGTGGCATCACCGGCGCCGGCGTCGCCCTCGACGCGGCCAGCCGAGGGCTGCGCACCGCGCTCGTCGAGCGGGACGACTTCGCCAGCGGCACCTCGTCGAAGAGCTCGAAGCTCGTCCACGGCGGGCTGCGCTACCTCCAGAACGGCGACGTGCGGCTCGTCTACGAGGCGCTGCGGGAGCGGCAGCGGCTGCGCCGGAACGCGCCGCACCTGGTCCGCCTGCTGCCGTTCCTGATCCCGGTGTTCTCGAGGGACGGCCTCATCAACCCGAAGGTCGCCCGCGCCCTGGGCAGCGCGATGTGGATGTACGACCTCACCGGGGGCGCCCGCATCGGGAAGCTCCACAAGCGGCTGAAGAAGGCGAAGGCGCTCGCCTACATGCCCACCCTCCCGGAGGAGCGCTTGGCCGCGGCGTACCTCTACTACGACGCCGCCGCCGACGATGCGCGCCTCACCCTCACGATCCTGCGCACCGCCGCCCTCGACCACGGTGCCGTCGTGGCCAACCACACCCAGGTCGTCGAGCTGCTCCACGAGAGCGGGCGCGCCACCGGTGCCACGGTGGAGGCCGACGGCCGGCGCTTCGACGTGCGGGCGAGGACCGTGGTCAACGCCACCGGGGTGTGGAGCGACGACGTGCGCGCCCTCGACGAGGGCCACCATCCCGACAGCATCCGGCCCGCCAAGGGGATCCACATCACGGTCCCGTGGGACAAGGTGCGCAACGACATCGCCGTCGTGGTGCCGGTGCCGAAGGACAAGCGCAGCGTGTTCGTCGTGCCGTGGCTGCCGCTCGACGAAGGTGGGTTCGAGCTCACCTACATCGGCACCACCGACACCGACCACGACGGATCGCTGGACGATCCGCAGTGCACGTCGGAGGACGTCGCCTACCTGCTCCGCGCCATCAACGCGTCCGTGCGCGAACCGCTCACCGAGTCCGACGTCCTCGGCACGTGGGCTGGGCTGCGCCCGCTGGTGAAGGCCGCCGCCAGCGGCCGCACGGCCGACCTGTCTCGCCGGCACAAGGTCACGCGCTCGCCCTCTGGGGTCATCACGGTGACCGGCGGCAAGCTCACGACCTACCGGGAGATGGCCGAGGACACCGTCGATGAGCTCGTCCGTCACGTCGATGGGCTGCCGAGGTCAGCGCGGCGCTGCCACACCGCGCGCCTGAAGCTCCGCGGCGCGCAGACCACGCCCTCCGGGCTCACCGGCGTGGCCCGCCATCTGGCCGACCGCTACGGCGCGGAGGCTCCGCAGGTGCAGTCGCTCATCGACGCCGATCCCTCACTCGGGCAGCCGCTCGTCCCCGGCCTGCCCTACGTGCGCGCCGAGGTGGTGCACGCCGCCCGCCAGGAGATGGCCACCACCGTCGACGACGTGCTGGCCCGTCGCACCCGCGCCCGCCTGCAGGCCCGTGACGCATCGGCCGCCATCGCGCCGGCGGTGGGCGAGCTGCTCGCCGCCGAGCTGGGGTGGTCGCCCCAGGAGACCGAGCGCCAGGTCGGTGCGTACCTGGCCCTCGTCGAGGCTGAGCGCTCGGCGCCGGGCCTGTCCCCCACCGCCGACGGCTCGGCGGTCGTCCCGTGACCGCCCCCCACGACCTGCCCACGCCCGGCCCGGGCGCGCCGACCGCGCCCATCGCGCTGCGCGACGGCGGCGCCGGCGCCACGGCGCGCCTGGCGGCCTCGCCGGTGCCGGTGCCGGACGCCCTCGTCCAGCGGCTCTCGTCGATCTGCCCCACCACCGTCGACGCCGACGCGCTGGGCGAGGCGAGTCGCGACTGGTGGCCACAGGCGATGATCTGGGCGCTCGACGGCCAGGTCGGCGGTCGGGCCGGCGCCGTCGCATCGCCCACGACCGCCGGGCAGGTCGCCGACGTGCTCGCGGTGTGCGACGAGGCCCGGATCCCGGTCACCGCCGCCGCCGGGCGCAGCGGCGTGTGCGGGGCCTCGGTGCCCGTCCACGGCGGCGTGGTGCTCGACCTGTGCGGCCTGTCCGGGATCGTCGACGTCGATGCCACCTCGCTCGTCCTCGACGTCGCGCCCGGCACCTTCGGCGACCACCTCGAGCACGAGCTGCGGAAGGAGCACGGCCTCACCCTCGGCCACTGGCCGCAGTCGGTGGCGCTGTCGACCGTCGGTGGGTGGCTGGCCTGCCGTTCCGCCGGCCAGCTCTCCACGCGCTACGGGAAGATCGAGGACATGGTGCTGGGCCTCGACGTGGCCCTTGCCGACGGCCGGCGCATCCGCACCGGTGGCGCGCCGAGGGCGGCAGCCGGCCCCGACCTGAACCAGCTGTTCGTGGGCTCGGAGGGCACCCTCGGGATCATCACGGGCGCCCGGCTCCGGTTGCACCCCGCCCCGCAGCAGGAGCGTCGCGGCGCGTACGCCTTCGGCACGTTCGAGGAGGGGCTCGACGCGATGCGCCGGGTCATGCAGCGAGGCGGCACGCCGGCGGTGCTGCGCCTCTACGACCCCGCCGAGGCGGACCGCACCTACAAGACCGGCGACCGGGCGCTGCTGCTCGTGCTCGACGAGGGAGAGGGCGCCGCCGTCGACAGCACGATGGAGCTGGTGGCGGAGGTGTGCCGGGACGCCGAGCGCGCCGACCCCGCCCACGTCGGCCACTGGCTGGAGCACCGCAACGACGTCCGCGCGCTCGAAGCGCTGATCACGCGCGGCTACGTCGTCGACACCATGGAGGTCGTCGGCCGCTGGCGGGACCTGCCCGCCATCTACGCCGGCACCGTCGCGGCCCTCCAGGCCGTGGAGGGCACGCTGTCCGCCTCGGCGCACCAGTCCCACAGCTACACGGACGGTGCGTGCCTCTACTTCACCTTCGCGGCCAAGACCGAACCCGACGATCGCGACCGCTACTACCGCGCGGCCTGGGAGGCGGGCACCCGCGCCGTGCTCGCCGCCGGAGGCGCGCTCTCCCACCACCACGGCGTGGGCCTGAACCGCAGCCGCTTCGTGGCCGACGCCCTCGGTCCCGCCTTCGAGGTGCTGGTCGGGGTGAAGCAGGCCCTCGACCCCCACGGCGTCCTCAACCCCGGCAAGCTCGGCCTCCCCTCGCCCTTCGGCCCGCCCGGCTACTGATGCGATCCGCAGCGGGCCACGTGGACGGGCTCCTCCGCGCCGGGGTCACCCGCGACCTGGTCGGGTCGTAGCGATGCGTCGGTGGGTGCTCGGGACGGCGGTGGCCCTCGCGGTCGCGTTCCCCGCCGTCGTGGTGGCGCGGATCCTCGACGCCGTGCTCGACGACGGCCTCCCCGCCGCGCTCACCATCGCGCTCGTCGCCATGGTGCTGGCGGGGCCGGTCGTCGGCGGGCTCGTGGCCGGTCGCCGCCCCGGCTCCGGGCCCGTGGGCATCGCCATCGGCGCCACGTGCCTGTTCCTGATCAGCAGCTTCGGCGTGCTGCTGCGCGCGGCAGCCGACGAGAGCGTCGCCGCCTACACGATCCCGCTCCTCACCGTGCTCGGCGGCCTGCTCGGGCTGGTCGGCGACCTCGCCGCCCGGGCTGGTAGAACGCGCCGATGACCATCCTCGTCATCGACGTCGGCACCAGTGGGCTGCGGGCCGCCATCGTGCGAGCCGACGCGACGATCGCGGTGGAGCAGCACCGCGAGCTGCTCCCGGACACCCCGGCACCGGGCTTGGTCGAGTTCGACGCCACCCGCATGGCGACCGCCGCGCTCGACGTGGCGCGCGCCGTCCTGGCTGAGGGCGGACCGGTGGACGCGGTCGGTGTGGCCAACCAGCGCGCCTCCACCATCGTGTGGGATCGAGCCACCGGTGAGCCCGTCGGCCCGGCGCTGGGCTGGCAGGACCTCCGCACGATCGGCACCTGTCTGGTGCTCCAAGCCGACGGCCTCGGCGTCGCTCCCAACGCGTCGGCCACCAAGGTCGCCCACCTCCTCGACGAGGCCGACCCGGAGCGCCAGCGCGACCTCTGCGTCGGCACCGTGGACACCTGGCTCGCCTGGCACCTCTCCGAGGGCGCGCTGCACGTCACCGACGCCACCAACGCCGGCGTCACCGGCTTGCAGCGCGGCGACGGCAGCGACTGGGACGATCGCATGCTGTCCGCGTTGCGCATCAGCCGGGAGTCCCTGCCGACCGTCGTCGACTCGAGCGGCATCCTCGGGCCCGCCACCGCGCTGGAGGGCGCTCCGCCGATCGCCGCGCTCGTCGGGGACCAGCAGTCCTCGTTGATCGGGCAGGGCGGGGTGCGCCGCGGGCTCGCCAAGATCACCTTCGGCACCGGTGGGATGCTCGACGTCCACCTCGGCGAGGAGCGACCCCGGTTCGAGCGCCAGGGCGACCGCGGCTGCTTCCCGATCGTCGCCTGGCGGAGGGACGGCACCACGACGTGGGGCGTGGAGGCGGTGATGCTGTCGGCGGGCACGAACGTGGAATGGCTGCGCGACGACCTCGGGCTCATCGCCACGGCCGCCGAGAGCCACGACGTCGCCAGCCGGTGCGAGACGTCGGACGGCGTCACCTACGTCCCCGCTCTCCTCGGGCTGGGCACCCCGCGCTGGGACTACGGCGCGCGCGGCACGCTGCTCGGGCTCACACGAGGCAGCGAGCGCCCGCAGATCGTGCGCGCCGTCCTGGAGGGCGTCGCCCAACGAGGCGCCGACCTGGTGGAGGCGGCCGAGCAGGACACGGGCCTCGGCATCCCCTCGCTGCGCGTGGACGGAGGGATGACCGAGAACCCGACCTTCGTGCAGGCGCTCGCCGACGCCACGCAGCGCACGGTGGAGGTGTCGCCCGTGAAGGAGGCCACCACCCTGGGCGCGGCGTTCCTCGCCGGGCTCGCCGTCGGCACGTGGAGCACGTGGGACGACATCGCCGCCACCTGGCGGCCCAGCCGCACGGTGGAGCCCGGCGCGCCGCTCGATCGCGAGCGGTGGGCGAAGGCGGTCGATCGCGCCGCTGAGTGGTTCCCAGAGCTCTCGTCGATCTCGTTCTGACGAAGAACCTCACGCCAGCCTCATCCGGGCGGGGCAGCGGGTCCGAAGTCACGGTGATCCCCACCCTGACTCGACCCACCGGAGGTTGCGCGTGCAGATCAGCGCCAAGGAGCTCCGTCATCTGGCAAGCGACGTCGATGACATGCACCACGAAGCCATGCAGACGTTCCGAGAGGAGGCAGCCGAGCTCCACCTGGAGGCGGCGCGCGGTCGCCGCACGTTCCTGAAGCGTTCGGGCTTGGCGGCGGTGGGCGGCACGCTGCTCGCCACCGGTGGTGGCATCGCCAGCTTCACCCGGCTCGGTGGGCTGGCGGCGGCGCAGTCGCTCAGCGACACGCAGATCGCCGGCTACGCGCAGAGCGTGGAGCTCGCCGCGGTCGCGGCGTACGAGGCGGCGGCGCCCAAGCTGTCGGGCGACGTGCTCGACGTCGCCACCCTCTTCGCCGGACACCACAAGGAGCACGCCGAAGCCTTCGGTGCGGTCGCCGGCGACGACGCCCGTCCCGAGGCGAACGCCAAGCTGGTGGAGGCGGTCAAGCCGACGCTCGACGCCGTGGGCGCCGCCGAACCAAGCGACCAGCTCACGGGCCAGATCCTCGGCTTCGCCCGCGACCTCGAGAACCAGGCGGCGTACACCTACGCCGCCGCCCTCACGCTGCTCAGCGACCCCAGCTACGCGGCGGCGACGTCGACCATCCTCCCCATCGAGGCGCAGCACGCCACCGTGCTCACGATCGCGCTCGAGGGCGGACCGGACCAGCTGTTCCCCACCGGCGCCTTCGAGTCGACCGCGCTGGGCGACGGCAGCGATCCCACCAAGGGCCTCGACCCCGCCGTCTTCGGCTGACCGTCCACCCCCGACATGAGAGGAACGAACCGCGACATGGACAACACCGACCTCAACCGCGACGAGCTGCGCCGCGAGCTGCGCGCCATCGACGCCGACAACAAGGCGGCGATGCCGCGCTGGTACGACGCCCTGCGTCAGATCGTCGGAGGCGGCACGACGCTGTCCACCGACGAGAAGGCGGCACTGCTCGGCGTCCCCGCCCCCGGCCGGCGCAGCTTCATGAAGCTCGGCGGCGCCACGATCATGGGTGCGGCCGTGCTCGCCGCCTGCGGTGACACCGACGACGGCGGTGGCGGCACCACGACGTCCACCACGGCCGCCGACCAAGGCGGCGAGATGGACCTCGCCCTCGCCCGCACCGCGGCCTCGCTGGAGAAGCTCGCCGTCGACACCTACCAGACCGGCATCGACAGCGGCCTCGTCACCACGATGGCGATCGCGGACGCCGCCACGCTCTTCCAGTCCCACCACCAGGACCACCTCGACGCCCTCAACGCCGTGATCAAGGACGCCGGCGGCGACGAGGTCACCGACCCGAACGAGGCGGTGTTCAAGGCCCTCATCGAGCCCGCCGTGGGCGCCGCCAAGGCGGAGAAGGACATCGTGCAGATCGCCTTCGACCTCGAGTCGGCCGCGGCCCAGACCTACGTGTTCGCGGGCGGGCAGCTGGGCACGCCCACGCTGCGGTCCACGATCATGACCATCGGAGGCATCGAGGCTCGCCACGCCGCCGTCCTCCAGGTGGCCGGGCTCGGCGCGAAGCCGGCCGACGTGTTCCCGGGTGGCCGCGGCTTCTACCCCGGCGACAACCCCCTCGCCGACATCGACGGGGCCGTCCTCTCGGCCTGAGACCTCCCCATGGGCACGAGGGTCCGGTCCGGCGGGACCGGACCCTTGCGCGAACGGGGTCGGTGGCGGGCAGACTGGTGGGGACGGTGAGCCGGCTTGGTGGCCGCGGCGTGGCGTGCTCTCGGGCGCGACCTCGTCGAGGAAGGTCGGGGCTCCGAAGGACAGGGTGCTGGTGAGAGCCAGGACGGGGTGACCTGTCGGTTCAGGGCAACAGAGAGCAGACCGCCGATGACCCGGCGACCGGAGACGGTCCTCGGGCACAGGCAAGGGTGAAACGGTGCGGTAAGAGCGCACCAGCGTCGAGGGCGACCTCGGCGGCTAGGCAACCCCCACCCGGAGCAAGGTCAAGCGTGGGAGGACCGGTCCGGTCGATCTCCCCAGGTGGACCGCACAGATGGATGGCCACCACCTCGGTGACCGCGAGGGATCCGAGGCACAGAACCCCGCCTACGGCCGGCTCACCGTCACCCACCACCACCACCCGATCGTGCGTCGTCAGCGGGCGTCGGCCGCCGCCCCCTGACGCATGGTCGGCGTGTCAGTCGACGATGGTGGCGACGGCGGGGAGGCCGCCGAAGCGAGGCGCGGCGTCCTGCTCCACGACGTAGCCCTCCCGACGAGCCACCCGCAGCGAGCGGTCGATCGTGATCGCCATGCCGACGCCCGTGATGGCGAGGCTGGCGAGCTGCTTGGCGGCGACGTAGGTCGCCAGCGGGAGGCACAGCAGCAGCGTCATCGTCGTGGCGCCGATGGCGAGGTTCACGCCGGCCCAGAGGAAGGTGAGGCCGCGCAGGAGGCGCGACACCGACGGCAGGGCCAGGAGCTCCGGCGTGAGGGGCCAGAACTCGAGTGCGAGCTGCTCGATGAGGGGACGCCCGACCGCCACCGACACGAGGAAGACGCCCGTCATCACCAGGGAGTTGGCCACCGGCTGGGCGAAGTACACGAAGGTGCTGCCGCTCGCGATGGCTACGGCGGTGCGGACGGTGATGCCCACGAGACCGAGCACGAGGAGCGGCGGGATGGCCTCGCGGCGGGCGAGGCGGATGGCCGCCGCGGCGTAGAGCCAGAGGAGGGCGGCGGCGTACGCCGTGCCGAGACCGGCCATCACGAGGGCGGCGTAGAAGAGCGCGGTCGGGATCACCGACGCCTCGAGGAGGTTCGGACCGGACCGGCGGACCACCGAGGTGAACACCGCGGCCCTCGACATCCCGGCCAGGCCCGCGGTCTCCATCACAGTCCATCGACCGGCCAGGCTCCGGCCTGAACCGCCGAGGGATGGGCCGTTCGACCCGATCTCTCAGAGCCCGTCCAGGTGGGAGCGGACGTTGAAGCCGTGCAACGACGGTCGCGGACCAGCCGTGGAGATGGTGGTGATCGAGGCCGGCGCGACGAAGGCCCGGAACGAGATGTCGTCTCCCACGCCCAGCGCCCAGGCCAGCGCCGCCTTCACGGGCGACACGTGGGTGACCACGACGACGTCCTGCTCGGCGGCGTCGCCGGCCACGGCCGCGCACA
Organism: Acidimicrobiales bacterium; assembly: GCA_045807565.1. Classification (GTDB taxonomy): domain Bacteria; phylum Actinomycetota; class Acidimicrobiia; order Acidimicrobiales; family VFJN01; genus VFJN01. The sequence continues at coordinate 13,414 of JBJMHD010000101.1, forward strand.
CCTCCCGCACGCGGACCCCGAGGTCGACGAGCGACTCGCCACCGGCGGGTGCCCAGCTGGGGTCGTCCCGCCAGTGCGACCAGACGTCGGCCGGGACGTCACGCAGCGGTGTGCCGTCGAGCTCGCCGTAGTCCAGCTCGACCCAACGGTCGTCGACCTCCACGGGGCGACCGAACGCCTCGGCCGTCTCGCGGCTCCGACGCAGCGGGCTGCTGATCACCCGGGCGGCCGGGAGCACACCGGCGCGCTCGAGCGCGGCGGCGAGCGCCTGCGCCTGCCGGCGTCCGAGATCGTCCAGACCCGGGTCGAGGCGGCGGCCGAGGAGGAGACCGGATGCGTTCGCCTCCGTGCGTCCGTGCCGCACGACGATCAGCATGGCGGCCCCCTCATCCCGGCACGATGTCGCGCCCGACGCGACCCGTGCGGAGGAAGTCGCGCCGACGGTCGGGCTCGTCGAGCCGGAACCGCTTGTACAGCCACCAGCACACGCCCGCGCCGACGAGCTCCAGGACGACGTTGAGGGCCCCGCGCCCGACCTCGGGCAGCTCCGCGGTGGACCAGTCCGGCCCCAGGAACGGCCACCAGAACGCATGGGCGTCGGCCCAGGCGCCGTCCAGCACGAGGTGGAGCATCATGCCGATCGGCACGCCCAGCCACCGACGTTGCACCACCCGCCGGCCGCGCGCCGCGACCATCACGAGTGCGAGCGCGACGGCGGCGCCCGTGAGCGAGTGCAGGAGCCGGGGCGCGCCGAACGGCAGCTCGACCAGCGGGATGACGCTGCCGAGGGCCACGAGCCGGTAGTCCGCCGACGGGCTGCGGAACACCGCCCACACGATCAGGATCGACGGCCCCACGAACCAGAGGATCACGGCTCGCTCAGGCCACGGCTCGCTCAGCGAGCCAACAGGCGGCCGCACTCCTCGCAGTGCGCGGGAGCCTCAGGCGGCAGCTTCTTGATGCGGTCGACGTCGACCGCCGACAGGCTCAGGTGGCACCCGCCGCACGAGCCGCCGACGAGCGGGGCGATGGCGATCCCGCCGAGGCGCTTGCGGAGGTCCTCGTACTCCTGCATCAGCTCGGGGTCGATGCCGCCCGCCAGGCCGTCACGCTCGGCGTGGGCGCGCGCCAGGTCGGCATCGATCGACACCTCCTGCTCCGCGATCTGCGCTCGGAGCGCTCCACCGCGCTCGTCGAGGCTGCCCCGGGTGGTGGCGAACCCCGCCAGCTGTCGGTCCAGCGGCTCGATCTGCTCCATCACCTCGAGCTCCTGGTCCTCGAGCTGCGAGATCCGTCGCTTCAGGGCCCCGATCTCGTCCTGGAGGGCCTGCAGCTCGCGTGGGTTGCCGATGGTGCCGCTGTACAGCGTCTTGTCGTGGTGGGCGGCGCGCTCGGTGAGCGAGGAGATCTCGTCCTCGAGCCGCTGCTGCTCGCGCCCGAGGTCGTGCCGCGTCTCCTCCACCTCGGCCGCAGTCGCCTCCAGCGCAGCCAGCTCCGACATCACGCCATCGAGCTCCACCTGGGCGGGCAGGTGGGCGCGTCGGTGGACCAGCTGGTCGATGGTCGTGTCCTGGGCCTGCACGGCAAGGAGGTCGTCCCAACGCGTCATGGGCCGCCATCCTCGCGCCTCACCAGGCTGCTGCTGAACCGGGGTCGGGCTCGGCGTCAGCCGCCCGGGCCGCCACCGCCGCCCGTGCCACCACCACCGCCACCACCACCGCCGCCCTGGGTCGTCTCGGTGGTGGGCTCGGGGACGGTGGTGGCGGGAGCCTCCGTGGTCGTCGTGCCTCCCGAGGGGACCGTCGTCGTCGTCGACGACGACGACCGGGACCTCGTCGAGGACGAGGACGAGGAGCGGCGGCGCGTCCCGCCGCCGGAGTCGTTGTCACGATCCATGGACAGGTAGCGGGAGCTCCGGTTCGGGCGCTCGTAGCCACCGCACTGGCGCGCCTCGCGCCCCTCGTGCCAGGCCCGCATGTACCGCCCCCAGATCTCGGCCGGGTACGAGCCACCCGTGATGCCCGTGCCGCGGATCCGCACCTCGTCGTTGTCGGTGGGAGAGCCGATCCAGACCGCGGTGGCGAGGTACGGGGTGAACCCCACGAACCAGCCGTCGCTGGCGTTCTGGGCGGTACCGGTCTTGCCTGCCGCGTGCTGCCCGGGGATGCGAGCACGGGTGCCGGTGCCGCTCTGCACGTTCTTCTCGAGGACCTCGCACGCCAGGCGCGCCGACTGCACCGACGCGGACCGCCGCGGATCGTCCTCGTGCTGCAGCAGCACCTTCCCGTCCGGGGTCTCCACCCGATCGACGTAGTACGGCTTGTGCCACACGCCGTCGTCGGCGATCGACGCGACGGCGCCGGCCATGTCGATCGGCAGGACCTCCTTCGTGCCCAGCGGCATCGACACCACCGCGTCGAGCGGGGTGGTGATGCCCATCTGACGAGCCTCGTGGACGACCTTGTCGATGCCGACGATCTGTCCCAGGCGCACGTAGGCGCAGTTCGACGAGCGCAACGTCTGCGACGTGATGGTGCCGCCACCGCCGCCGCTCCCCGCGAAGTTCTCCACGCGGTACGGGTTGGGGAACATGCCCGGGATGTCCTTGAACGTGCACGGGCTGCTGCCGCTCACGCTGTCGGTGGGCAGGTAGCCGTTCTCCATCAGCGCCATCAGCACGAAGATCTTGAACGTCGACCCGCCGGAGCGCCCTCCCTGGGTGGTGACGTTGAACTGGTCGCTCCCGAAGCCCGCGCCGCCCACCATGGCGCGGACGGCTCCCGTCCCGGGCTCGACCGACACCACCGCGCCGGTGGCGTTCCGGGGCTTGCCGGTGTCCACATCCGGCGGAAGCGGGACGAGGGCGGTGGGCGTGCCCGGGGGCGCCACCTCGGCCAGCACATCGTTGCGCGACGTGGTCGCGAGCGTCTGCGCCCGAGGGTCGAGGGTCGTGTAGATGCGCAGCCCCCCGCGGAACACCCGGTTCTGCCGCTCCTCCCGCGTGGGTCCGAGCCGCGGGTCGTTGAACAGCGCCTGCTTCACCTCCTCCACGAAGTAGTCCTGCCGCTCGGGGTTCACCTGGTTGATCGTGTCGGGCACCGGGGAGGCGGCGATGTAGTCGGCCTGCTCCTGGGTGATCACGTCGACGGCGACCATCCGCTGGAGGGCCACGTCACGGCGAGCGCGCGACGCCTTGGGTGAACGGATGGGGTCGAAGCGGCTCGGGTTCGCGATCATCCCGGCCAGGAAGGCCGACTGCCCGAGGTCGAGCTGCGAGGCGCTGACCCCGAAGTACGTCTCCGCCGCGGCCTGCACCCCGTAGGCGCCGTTGCCGAGGTACACGGTGTTGAGGTAGCGCTCGAGGATCTCGTCCTTGGTCATGAGCTCCTCGAGGCGGCGGGCGAGCACCGCCTCTCGTGCCTTGCGGTCCACCGTCTGCTTGTTGCCGACCAGCTCCTCCTTCACCACCTGTTGGGTGATGGTGGAGCCGCCCTGCACCGTGGTGCCCTCGTCGACGTTCTTGACGAGGGCGCGGACGGTGGCGCGCAGGTTCACGCCGTCGTGGGCGTAGAAGCCGGCGTCCTCCACCGCCAGCACCGCGTCCCTGGTGTGCTGAGGGATCTCCGACAGCGGCACGGGCTGGCGATCGATCTCCGCCTGGAGCGTGGTGATCAGGCTGCCATCGGAGGCGTACACGTAGCTGCGCTGGTCGAGCGGCCCCAGGTCGATCATGGCGGCGTCGGATCGGCTGGCGGTGCCGAGGACGTGCGCGGCGGGCACGAGCGCGAGGCCAGCCCCGGCGAGCCCGACGCCGGCGATGGCGGTGATCGATGCGAATCGGAGGAGGAGGTTGGGCACGGTGTGGGCGAGCGGGGGGCGGGCTGCCGTGAGCGTACCGCCGGCCTCGGGCGGCCCTTCGTCAGGCGGCGAGCGCCCCCGGGAGCGGTTCGGCGTGCACGATCGCGAGCGCCTGCACGGCGCGGGTGAGGGCGATGTAGAGGAGGCGCCCGCCCCGCTGGTCGACGGCGATCGCGCTCGGCTCGACCACGACCACCGCGTCGAACTCCAGGCCCTTGGCCTCGGGGGGGTCGAGGAGCGTGACGGCTCCGGCCAGGCCGCCCCGCGACCCGGTGCCGAAGTCCACGCCCGCCGCCCGCAGCGCCTCGGCGACGGCGTCACGCAACCTCGCGGGGACGATCAGGCCGACGGAGGTCCACGCCGCGGCCAGGTCGCGCACCTCGGCCGCGGTGCGGGCGGGCACCTCCTGGGCGGAGGTGCGCACCACCTCCGGGGCCATGCCCTCGGTCCGCACCGACTGCGCCGCCCGCACCCCGGGCGCCACGTCGGGGAGGAGCCGGTTGGCCACGTCGAGGATCGGCTTGGGCACGCGGTAGCCGAGCTCCAGCTCCTCGATCGAGGCGGTGGGCGGTGATCCGAGGTGCAGCACCGCGTCGTCCCAGCTCGACAGCGCCCCCGGTGCGGTGGCTTGGGCGAGGTCGCCCAGCACCGTCATCGAGCGCGATGGGCACCGGCGGGCGATGGCGCGCAGCTCCATGGCCGACAGGTCCTGGGCCTCGTCGACGACGGCGTGGCCGTAGGCCCGGCCGGGGCCGTTGAGGAGGGCCTCGGCCTCGTCGACGAGGACCAGCTCGGGCAACGACCAGGGCTCGTCGTCGAGCCGCTTGGCGCCGGACGTGCGGAGCAGCAGCTCCTGCTCGTCGTCGCCCAGGAGGCCTTCCGCGGCGCGGGCCAGCGCCCGTCGGTTGGTGAGGACGCGCTTCACCAGGACCGGCGCGGACAGCGAGGGCCAGATGCGGGCCACGGCGGCGTTGAGGGCGGTGTTCGTGCGCATCTCGGCGTCGAACGCCGCGCTGGGGGCGGCGTCCTCCCACCTCGAGTCCGGGTGGCCGAGCCAGGCCAGCCGCCGGACGCGCGTCCGGAAGGCGTTGCGGCCGACGGCGAACGGGACGCCGCGGGCGACGATCTCCTCGACCGCGCCCGCCAGGTCGGCGGCCGCGATGCGGAGGGGACCCCAGGCGGTGGACACGGCGAGGTCGTCGGTGGGCACCCGCAGGTGGTGCCGGGCGGCGGCCAGCAGCAGGGGTGCCATGCGGGGGTCTCCCTTGAGCTGCACGACGTCGGGAGCGTCCTGTCGAGCCACCCGTCCGCCGACCAACCGCTCCACCGTGGTCTGGCGCGTGGCGGCCTCGCCGAGCGACGGGAGGACCTGGGCGATGTACCGGAGGAAGAGCGGGTTCGGGCCGACCACGAGCACGCCCTCGCGGTCCAGGCGCTCGCGGTGCTCGAACAGCAGGAACGCGGCGCGGTGCAGGCCCACGGCGGTCTTCCCGGTGCCCGGTCCGCCCTGCACCACGAGGCACGTGTCGAGCGGCGCACGGATCACCACGTCCTGCTCGGCGGCGATGGTGGCCACGATGTCGCGCATCTCGCCGGTGCGGGCCCGCTCGAGCTCGGCGAGCAACGGGTCCGGGATCCCGCCGTGGTGGGCGGCATCGACGCTGTCGGGGTCGTCGAAGACCTCGTCGAAGAGGTCGTCGACGTGGCGGGCCGTCATCAGGAACCGGCGGCGTCGACGCAGCTCGAGCGGGTCCGCCGCGGTGGCGCGGTAGAAGGGCGTCGAGACCGGGGCGCGCCAGTCGACCACGACCGGGTCGCCCCGCTCGTCCTCCACGTGGCGGCGCCCGACGTACCAGGTGTCGCCCTCCTCGGCGTCGAGGCGACCGAAGGCCAGGCCGTCGACCTCCGTGTCGAGGCTGCGCAACCGAGCGTTCAGGTGCGCCTTGGCGATCGCCGAGTCCACCTCCTGGGCGGCGTTGTCGGCGACCTCGGTGGCCTGCTTCGTGCGAGCGCGCATGCGAGCGAGGTGGGCGTAGGCCCGGTCGAGGTAGGCCTGCTCGACCGGGAGGTCGGGGTGTGCGGTCATCACGGCTCCAGTGGACGCGCGACGGCACCCCCGTCTGCGCCAGACGGGGGTGGGTGGGAGGGGTGACGATAGCGTGCGCGGCCATGGCGCACCCTCGTCCCTTCCGCTTCGGCATCCAGCTCTCCAGCGCAGCCTCGGGCGAGGCCTGGCGAGACCTGGCCCGCCAGGCCGAGGACCTCGGCTACGACACGCTCTTCATGCCGGACCACTTCGGCGACCAGCTCGGGCCCGTGCCCGCGCTGATGGCGGCCGCCGACGCGACCACCGAGCTGCGGGTGGGGGCGCTCGTGTTCGACAACGACTACAAGCACCCGGTGGTGCTGGCCAAGGAGCTGGCCACCATCGACGTGCTGTCGGGCGGTCGCCTGATCGTGGGGATCGGCGCCGGGTGGATGGCCAGCGACTACGAGCAGTCCGGCATCCCCATGGACGCTCCCGGCGTGCGGGTGACCCGCATGGAGGAGGGCATCGCCGTGATCAAGGGCTGCTTCGCCGACGGGCCCTTCTCGCTGACCGGTGAGCACTACACGATCACGGGCTACGACGGGCAGCCGAAGCCCACGCGTCCCTCGCCGCCCTTCCTGATCGGCGGGGGCGCCAAGCGCGTGCTCTCGATCGCGGCGCGGGAGGCGCAGATCGTGGGGATCAACCCGTCGATCCACAGCGGCCACGTGGACGCCGACGCCGCCCGCAACGGCGCCGCCGCCGAGACGGACAAGAAGATCGGATGGGTCCGCGAGGCCGCGGGCGATCGCTACGACGACCTCGAGATCAACCTGCTCCAGTTCGCAGGGATCGTCACCGACGACCGCAAGGGCACGGCCGAGATGATGGCGCCCCTCTTCGGCCTGCCGCCCGAGGAGCTGGAGACCTACCCGCACGCCTGCATCGGCACGGTGGACGAGATCTGCGAGTCGCTCGAGATGCGCCGTGAGCGGTGGGATGCGTCCTTCTTCGTGTTCCAGGGCGACACCATGGAGCCCCTCGCCCCGGTCGTCGCCAAGCTCGCCGGCCACTGACGTTGACGGGCCCGCTCGGCTCGGCCATCACGGCGTGGATGGACGGCGCGTGGGACGCCGAGGCCGGCCTCCTGCTCAACCCGCCGGGATCGTTCGAGGAGGTCGTCGAGCCACGATCCGTCCACCTCGTGCGCGAGACCGCCTGGTACGCCGTCGGCCTCTTGCTCCGGGACGGTCCCGGCGACCGCAGTCGCGCCGAGCAGGCGCTCCATGCCGTGCTCGACCACCAGTACGACGCGCCCGGCACGCCCTGGCACGGCACCTTCGTCCGCTTCCCGGAGTGGCCCGAGCCGGCTGACGGCGCGGTGGAGTGGGTCGACTACGACCCGAACTGGCGCCAGTTCGTGGGCACGACGCTCGCCGTCGCCGTCACCGACCTCGACCTGCCCGGCGCGCTCGCCCAGCGGGCACGCGATGCCGTGCACCTCGCCGTCGAGTCGGAGCCCCCCGACCGGGTCCCGCCGACCTACGCCAACATCGCCCTCATGCGAGCGTGGCTGGACGCCTGGGCCCAGCGCGCTGACGACGGCTACGCCGCCGCGGTGGTGGATGCCTTCGGGGAGCACGGCGCCTTCCTCGAGTACGGCTCCCCCACGTACTACGGCGTCGACCTGCTCGCGCTCGCCCTGTGGCAACGGGCTGACTCGCCGGTGTCCCTGCAGCGCGACGGCGCCGCGCTCGAGTCGGCCCTGTGGACCGACGTCGCGCGGTGGTGGCACGCCGGGCTGGGCAACCTGTGCGGTCCGTACTCCCGGGCGTACGGGATGGACGGACATCGCTACGTCAGCGGCCTGTCGCTCGCCATCCGCTGCGCCGGGATGCCTGCCCCGCTCCCCGACCTCGAGGCGGCCGAGGTCGTGCACGGTCACGACCTGTGCAAGGCGCCGCTGCTCGAGCATCTGGGCCTGCGACCGCCCACGGCAGTGCGCCCGGCCTTCGAGCGGTTCGGCAGCCGTCGCTCGGTGCACCAGGTGATCTCCGCGTCGCCCCGCCGCGAGGCGAGCGCCTGGCTCGAGGAGGGGCTGATGGTCGGCGCCGAGCACGGCGACACGGACCTCCAGGCGCGAGGGCAGTTCCACCCCGCCACCGCGCACTGGCGGCAGCCCGACGGGTCCGTGGGCTGGCTGCGCGTCGAGCACCACGGACCGACCCGCGCTCGTGCCGAGGAGCGAAGGCTCCTCGTCGACGCCCAGGCCCATCCCCGCCGCGGCGCCCGACCCGTCCGCTGGATCTCGAACATCGTGCCCGTCGAGGCCTCCGCCCGCCGGTGGCGGTTCCCCGGGCTCGAGGTGGAGGTCCAGACACCTGCCCGCCTCGTCGACGAGGCGTCCCTCACCTACGACTACGAGGGCGGCGGCACCGTCATGGAGCTTCGCCTCCACCCGGTGGGCTGACGCCAGGAACGCTTTCGTTGCAGGTGCCAGGGCGCCGTTAGGTTCGGGCGACGATGGCACGGGGGGACGGCGACCGCTCGATCATGCGGCGCGGCGCGCGCCTCCTCTGGTACTCGGTCCGGGCCCAGGCTCGACCCTTCGCCCTCGCCATCGTCGGTGCCGCGCTGTTCTCCGTGATGGCGGTGGGGGGCACCGTCGTGCTCGGACGCATCACCGACGACGTCCTCACTCCAGCCTTCGAGGGCAACGGCGTGGAGCGCCGGGCGGTGTGGATCGGTGCCCTCGCCCTCGTGGCCTGCTCGGCGCTGCGCATGGTCGGCGTGGTGCTCCGGCGCTACTTCGGCCAGATGGCGCAGCGTCGGATGCAGGTGCTCTGGTTCCGACGCGTCACCGACCGCTACCTCGGCGTGCCGCTGCGCTGGTTCGACGAGCACCCCACCGGCGAGCTCCTCGCCCACGCCGACGCCGACTGCGAGCGCTCCACCATGGCGATGCAGCCGCTCCCGTTCTCGCTCGGCGTGGTGCTGCTCATCGCGGTGTCGATGACGCTGCTGGCGACGGTCGATTGGGTGCTGTTCGGTGTGGCCGTCGCGCTGTTCCCCGGGCTCGCGCTCTTGAACAACGCCTACACGAAGCGCGTCGAGCAGCCGGCCGCGGCGGCCCAGGCGCGCGTCGGCGACGTCTCGAGCGTCGCCCACGAGAGCTTCGAGGGCGCGCTGGTGGTGAAGACCCTCGGCCTCGAGGGTCGCGAGGTCGAGCGGATGCGAGCACGGGCCGAGGAGCTCCGGCGTGAGCGGCTCACGGTCGGACGCCTCCGCGCCGGCTTCGAACCGGGGCTCGATGCGCTCCCCAACCTCGGCACGATCCTGCTCCTGTGGCTCGGCGCCTGGCGGGTCTCCACCGAGCACATCACCACCGGCGAGCTGGTCCAGGCGATGGCCTTGTTCGCGATCCTCGCCTTCCCGTTTCGCATCGTGGGCTTCCTCCTGGAGGAGCTGCCGCGCGCCGTGGTCGCCCACGACCGCATCACCGGCGTGCTCGCCGCCGAGGAGCGGGCCGACCCGCCCCGACCCCGATCGCTGCCGGAGGGACCGCTGGCGGTCGACCTCGACGGGGTCCGCTTCCGGTACGAGGACGAGGACGTGCTCACGGGCGTCTCCGCCCACATCGACGCCGGGGAGGTCGTCGCGCTCGTCGGCTCCACGGGCACCGGGAAGTCGACGCTGTGCTCGCTGCTCGTCCACCTCATCGAACCCGACGCCGGCACGATCCGCATCGGGGGCGTCGAGCTCCACGAGCTGGACGCCGACGAGCTCCACCGCGCCGCTGCCCTCGTGTTCCAGGAGTCCTTCCTCTTCGCCGAGTCGGTGCGAGGGAACCTCGCCATGGGCGCGCAGGTCAGCGACGACCAGCTCTGGGACGCGCTCGACATGGCGCGGGCGCGTGCCTTCGTCGAGCGCCTCCCCCGTGGCCTGGACGAGGTCATCGGCGAGCGCGGGGTCACGCTCTCCGGCGGCCAGCGCCAGCGGATCGCGCTCGCCCGCGCGCTCGTGCGGAGCCCGCGTCTGCTCCTCCTCGACGACGCGACGTCAGCCGTCGACGCCACCGTCGAGCGAGCGATCCTCGATCGCCTCCGCGACGGCATCGCCGCCACCACCATCGTCGTCGCGCATCGCGTGTCGACGATCGCGCTCGCTGACCGCGTGCTCCTCCTCGATGACGGTCGGATCGCAGCCGCCGGGACCCACCAGGAGCTGCTGGCGGTCCCCGCCTACGCCGCGCTCGTGCGGGCCTACGAGGCCGACGCGGCATGACCGACCCCACGCCCACGGACCGCGACGCCGTCGTCGACGTCCTGACCGACGCCGCGCCGCCCGGCAGCCACGACCACGAGCGCCGCCACCCGACCGAGTCCGACGAGGAGGAGTACCTGCGCGGCGCCGGTGCCGTCGCCGTCCTCCGACGCGGCCTGCGGGTGACGCCCGAGCTCCGGCAGGGCCTTCTGCTCACTGTGGCCCTCGCCGTGCTCACCGCCGCCGGCAAGCTCGCCATCCCGATCCTCATCCAGCAGATCCTCGGACGAGGCGTGCTGGGCGACGACGGGTACCGGCCGGGGTTCGTGGCCGCGGCGTGCGCGTTCGCGGCTGTGCTCACCGTGATCCTCTACGCGATCAGCCGAGCCACCTTCCTCCGGCTGGTGCGCGCCGCCGAAGCCAGCCTCCTGGGCCTGCGGGTGCGAACCTTCGAGCACATCCACCGCCTCTCGCTCGCCGACCACGTCGACCAGCGCCGCGGCGCGCTGGTGTCGAGGGTGACGAGCGACGTCGAGACGATGGCGCAGTTCACCGAGTGGGGCGCTGTCGCCTGGATCGTGGACACCGTCCTGATCGTCGCCACGGTGGCGGTGATGCTCGTCTACTCCTGGCAGCTCGCGATCGTGAGCGTCGTCGTGTTCCTGCCGCTGCTCCCCGCCCTGCGGTCCCTCCAACGCCGCCAGCTGGCCGCCTACGACGACGTGCGCACCGCCGTGGGGGGCACGCTCTCGGAGGTGTCTGAGCTCGTGACCGGCGCAGCGGTCGTGCAGGCCTATGGCCTGCAGCACCGCAGCCGGCGACGCCTCGACGACGCCATCACGACGCAGTACCGGGCGCAGATGGGCGCGGCGAAGTGGTTCGCAGTGATGTTCCCGCTGGCGGACCTGTTCGGCGCCCTCACGCTCGCGAGCGTGATGGCGGTCGGCGTCATCCGCGGGCCCGACTGGGGGCTCGGCCTGCCGGAGCTGGTCGCGTTCCTGTTCCTGGTGAACCTCCTGCTGCTGCCGATCGCCGAGCTGAGCGAGATCCTCGACCAGACGCAGATCGCCATCGCCGGCTGGCGGAAGATCCTCGGCGTCCTCGCCACGCCGATCGACGTGGTCGAGCCCGAGCGGGGGGTCGTGCTGCCCGCGGGCGCGCTCCCCGTCGACCTCGACGACGTGTGGTTCTCCTACCGGAGCGGCGGGCAGGTGCTGCGCGGGATCGATCTGCACCTGCCGGCGGGCGCGTCGGTGGCCGTCGTCGGCGAGACCGGCTCCGGCAAGACGACCATCGCCAAGCTGCTCTGCCGCCTGGCCGACCCGACGAGCGGCGCGGTGCGCGTCGGCGGCGAGGACCTCGCCACCGTCGACCCGTCGTCCCGCCGGGCCGCGATCCGGATGGTGCCGCAGGACGGCTTCCTCTTCGACACGACCATCGGCGAGAACGTCCGCGTCGGCCGGGCCGATGCCACCGACGACGAGGTGAGGACCGCCTTCCGCTCCCTCGGCCTGACCGGCTGGCTCGACGACGTCCCCGGCGGGCTGCACGCGCCGGCCGGTGAGCGCGGCACCAACCTGTCCGTGGGCGAACGGCAGCTCGTCGCGCTGGCCCGCGCCCAGCTGGGCGATCCCGGGTTGCTCATCCTCGACGAGGCGACGTCGTCGGTGGACCCCGAGACCGAGCAGGCGCTCACCGAGGCGCTCGAGCGGCTGTCGCAGGGGCGCACCGTCGTGAGCATCGCCCACCGCCTCTCGACGGCGGAACGAGCAGATCTGGTCGTCGTGGTCGACCGCGGCGAGATCGTCGAGCGTGGCACCCATGCCGAGCTGGTGGGTGCGGGCGGCACGTATGCCGGCCTCTACGCCAGCTGGCTCGGCAACACGCGGGTCACGGTCGCTCCCGACCCGGACTGACGACCACGCCACTACCCTGCGCCGGTGGTGGCCTCCATCGACGACGTCCGACAGCTCGTCGCACTCGACCACGGGTTGGCCAGCCTCTCCACGCTTCGTCGCGACGGGAGCGTGCAGTCGACGGTCGTCAACGCCGGCGTGATCGATCACCCCGTCACCGGCCAACCGGTCGCCGCCTTCGTCGGCCGACCCGCCACCCGCAAGATCGCCCACCTCCGGGAGAACCCGCGCGGCACGCTGCTGTGGCGGGCGGGGTGGGCCTGGGTCGCGGCCGAGGGCACCGTCGAGCTCGTCGGCCCGGACGACGCGCTGGAGGGCTGCGCGCCCAGATCGGTCCCGATGCTCCTGCGATCGGTGTACTCGGCGGCGGGTGGGGGCGAGCACGACGACTGGGCGGAGTACGACCGCGTGATGGCGTCGGAGCGCCGACTCGCGGTCCTCCTCTCCCCCACGCGCATCTACGTCAACCCGTAGCGGTCACCCCCTGAGCCGCGCGCCGATCCAGTCGGGCACCTCGGCGCGCAGACGGTCGCCGGCCTCGGTGAGGAGGTGCCCGGCGCCCGCGCACATCCGGATGTCGACCGGACCGCCGACCATCTGGCCCACCACCTCGCTGCAGATCGCCGGCAGGATCTCGTCGCGATCGCCGTGGTACGCGAGCAACGGAGCAGTGAGGTCACCCGCCTCCTCGCACCCGGCCGACTGCGTGGCGAAGGTGACCACGCCGCGGGTCCAGTCGCCCATCGCCATCCCGGCCCGGATCGCGATCGCACCACCGAAGCTGTGCCCAGCCGTCACGAACCGCTGCGCACCAGCCCGCGCCGCCAGGTCGGCGGCGGCCAGGAGGTCGACCGTGCACAGGTCGATGTCGTTCGGCCGTCGCCACCCCACCCGCAGCACCCCCACCCCGCTGCCCGGCGCGGCGATCTCGTCGCCGAGCCACTGGTAGAGGCCGTCGGCCGGGCCCAGCAGCCCACCCATGGCGCCGCCGCACACCACCACCACGGCCTCCGCGTCGGGGTCGCCGTGCCAGAGGATCGTGAGCAGCCCCCGCATCGTGAACACCTCGACGTGCCGGAGCGTCGGCGTGATCGCCACCTCCTGGCGGGCCAGCGCTTCCAGCAGGTCGAGCGGTCCGGGCACGGGTGCTGGTCCTACCGCGCCGCCGAGTCGGTGGCGACGACCGCCTCCACCTCGATCTCGACCTTCCACTGCGAGTCGAGCAGCGCAGCGACGACCAACGTGGTGTTGGCGGGACGTACGGCGCTGAACACCTCGCCGTGGACGGCGGAGATCGGCGCGAAGTCGGCGGCATCGACCAGGTACACGCGGGTGCGCACCACGTCACCGAAGGACGCACCCGCCTCCTCCAGCGCCTGACCGATGATCTCGAAGCACCGCCGCGCCTGGGCAGCCGGATCCGGGTCGACCTCTCCGTCGGGCCACTGGGGAGCCGTACCGGCGACGACGACGCGGTCGCCGACCCGCACCGCCCGGCTGTAGCCCACCGTGAGCTCGTAGGGCGATCCCGACGAGATCAGCTGCCGCCCGTCCATGGGCAGCACAGTAGGTGCCGGCGCGCCCCAGCGTTCTTGCGTCGCCAGCCGGCGCCGGGCGCCCGGTGCGGACGCAAGAGCGAGGGGTGGTGGCCCGCTGACGGCCCGTCGACTAACCATCGCTGCGTGACGCTCTACGCGAGGTGGCGCGACGTGGCCGCCGAGGCCACCCACCGCCTCTGGCGCGCGCTGCAGTGGGCGGGCGCGGTGGGCCCCCAGGACCGGCTCGCGCAGCGCTACCACCAGTTCGGCGCCGGCACGCTGATGGCGTTCCCACCCGGCGACGTGTTCGGCGAGGAGCACATCTCGATCGGTGCGGCCAGCCTGCTCGCCGCCCACGTGAGCCTGTCGGTCGGGATGGCCCCGGGCCAGCCGCTCCCTCCCGGCGCCTCGAGCCCGGTCCTGCGCATCGGCGATCGTTGTTCGATCGGGCGCGCCAGCCACATCGTGGCCCATCGCTCCGTTGTGGTGGGTGACGACGTCATCACCGGCCCGCACTGCTACATCACCGACCAGAACCACGTGTACGCCGACCCCGACGTGCCGATCGCGCGGCAGTGGCCCACCGACGACCCGGTGGTGATCGGCGACGGCTCCTGGCTGGGAGCGGGCGCGATCGTGCTCCCGGGCACTCGCCTCGGTCGCAACACCGTGGTGGGCGCCGCGTCGGTGGTGCGGGGCCAGTTCCCCGACCACGCCGTGCTCGCGGGTGCCCCCGCCAGGCTCGTGCGCCGGTACACCCCGGGCGACGGGTGGCAACCGGCGCTCCGGGACGTCCACATCGAGCCGCCCGAGGGCTGGTCGCCCCGCGCGGGATAGGTTCCGCCGATGGCTGACATCCAGGGCACCGTCGACGAGCGCTTCGCCTCCGTGGCCGATGTGCTCTCCGGCAACCTCGACAGCGGTGCCGACGTCGGGGCGTCCGTGTGCGTGGTGCACGACGGCGAGACCGTCGTCGACATCTGGGGCGGCACGATCGACGACGACGGCACGCCCTGGGCCGAGGACACGATCATCAACGTCTGGTCCACCACCAAGACGATGACGTTCCTCACCGCGCTGCTCCTCGCCGACCGCGGCGAGCTCGACTTCCACGCGCCGGTCGCCGCCTACTGGCCCGAGTTCGCCGCCAACGGCAAGGAGGCGATCGAGGTGCGGCACCTGATGTCGCACACCGCCGGGCTGGCCGGCTGGGTGGAGCCCATCGAGGAGGCCGACCTGTACGACTGGGAGAAGGCCACCTCGCTCCTCGCCGCGCAGGCGCCGCTCTGGGAGCCCGGGACGCGCTCGGGCTACCACGCCCTCACGCAGGGCTACCTGGTCGGCGAGGTCATCCGCCGCGTCACCGGCGGCACGACCGTCGGCCAGCTGTTCGCCAAGGAGATCGCCGGACCGCTCGGCGCCGACTTCCACATCGGCACCGCACCGGAGCACGATCATCGCGTCGCGCTGGTGATCCCACCCGACCAGACCTTCGGTGAGCAGATCGGCCACCTCGACCCCGCGCTCGCCAGCGCGATGTCGCACCCGCCGACGGATGCCCGGTGGTCCTGGAGCGAGGCATGGCGGCGCGCCGAGATCCCCGCAGCTGGTGGGCACGGCAACGCCCGGTCCGTCGCCCGGGCGCAGTCCGTGCTCTCCCACGGCGGCGAGGTCGACGGCATCCGCCTCCTCTCACCAGCGGGCTGCGAGGTGGTGTTCGAGCTCCAGATAAGCGGCGAGGACCTCATCCTGCCGCTGCCGGTCACCTTCGGCATGGGCTACGGCATCAGCTCACCGGAGATGCCGATCGGGCCGAACGCCCGCACGTGCTTCTGGGGTGGCTGGGGCGGGTCGATCGTGATCAACGACCTCGAGAACCGCCTCACCATCGCGTACGTGATGAACAAGATGGGGCAGGGCACCACCGGCGACGACCGCGGCATCGGCCTCGTCTTCGCCACCTACGGCTCCATCCTCGGCGCCCTCGGGTAGCACCACGTCGTAGCGTCGCCCGCCGTGACGGGCACCGAGGCGCTCCTGGCCGCGCTCATCTTCGGCGCGGGCGCGGCGGTGCAGGGGGCCGTGGGGTTCGGCGCCAACCTCGTCGCCGCACCGCTGCTGGTCCACTTCGGGGAGGGGTTCGTGCCTGGCCCGGTGATCGTCGCCAGCGCCGTGCTCAACGTCCTGCTGGCGTGGCGGAGCGGACCGGGCGACGTCGATCCGACCGTCACCACGGCGATCGGCGGCCAGGTCGTGGGCTCGATCGCAGCGGGGGCGGTGATCGCGATGCTCCCCGCCGACGCGCTGTCCCTCGTGTTCGCGCTGCTCGTGCTCGCTGCCGTCGCGGTGAGCGTCGCCGGACGACGCCTCTCCCCCACGCGCTCGCACCTCGCCGGCGCCGGCCTGGCCTCTGGGTTCATGGGGACGATCTCGGGCATCGGTGGCCCCCCCATCGCGCTGGCGTACCTCGGCCTCGACGGCCCTGCGCTCCGCGCGACCCTCGCCCGCTACTTCCTCGTCGGCAACCTGGTCGCGATCCCCACCCTGATCGTCGTCGGGAGCCTCGGCACGGAGGACGTCGGCGCCTGCCTCGTCCTCGTCCCGGGCTCCATCGGGGGCTTCCTGGTGTCGGGCTGGCTCGCCCGACACGCCGACCGCGCCATGCTCCGGCCGATCGTGCTCGGCCTGTCGACGGTGGCGGCGGTGGCGGTGATCGTCCGCACCGTCATGTAGGACCGCCGAGGTGGATCGGCGGCGATCGGTAGCGTGCTCGGCCATGAGCGACGAACAGCCCATCGACACCGTCCAGCGCTTCTGCGAGGCCTGGGGCACCAAGGACCTCGACGAGATCATCTCGTTCTTCAGCGACGACGCCGTGTACCACAACATCCCGCTGGCCCCGGTCGTCGGCCCCGACCAGATCCGGACCACCATCGAGGGCTTCAGCGGCGGCGTGGAACAGATCGTGTTCCGCGTCGATGCGATCGCTGCCAACGGCGGCACGGTGCTCACCGAGCGCCACGACATCTTCACCTTCGCCAACGGCGAGATCGACCTGCCGGTGATGGGCGCCTTCGAGGTGACCGACGGGAAGATCACCGCGTGGCGCGACTACTTCGACATGAACCAGTTCATGTCCCAGATGCCTGTGTAGATGCTTGCTCCGGGCTTCGCTCCGCTCACCACGCCCTACGCAAGTGCCTCCCGGCGGCGTGGCGAAGCCAGCCGCCTCCGGCGCGCCTAGGGCGATGCTCCTCGTCGTGTGGCACCCGGTGCCGCCGTCGATCCACTCGCTGCGCGACGCGGTGCTGGCGGGATTCGCCGACGCCGGCGACGCACTGCCGGCGCGATCCCTCGCCGCACCGGATGCCGGGCCGGACGACGTCGATGCCGCCCGCGGGCTCGTGCTCGTCACCACCGAGAACTTCGGGATGGTGTCGGGCCTCGTGAAGGACTTCCTCGAGCGGATCTACCCGTGGTTCGAGGAGGTCCCGAACCGCAACCCCGGTCTGCCCTACCTGTTGATCAGCAAGGGTGGCAACGACGGTACGGGCGCCGTCCGCGACATCACCCGGATCGTCACCGGCCTTCGCTGGAAGGAGGCGCTGCCACCGATCGTCATCGCCGGGTCGGTGACCGCCGAACAGCTCGACCGGGTGCGCGAGCAGGCGGCGACCCTTGCCGCCGGCATCGACACGGGGGTGTTCTGACACAACCGCCTTGCCGGGGCTCGGCTCCCACCGCCAGGATCCGCTGATGACCGACGTCGAGCTCGTCGTGACCGACCTCGACGGCACCTTCTGGGACCGGGAGACGCAGGTCGCACCGTCGGTCCTCGCGGCCGTCGCCGAGCTCGACCGGCGGCGGGTGCCCCTGCTCGTCGCGACCGGTCGACGCGTGGCGTCGACCCGGGGACCGCTGGGGCGGGCCGGCCTCACGCCCCCGGCCGTCGTGCTCAACGGCGCGATGGGCCTCCACCTGGGGACGCTCGAGCGCTTCCACGTCGCGCCCTTCGTGCTGGACGAGGCGCTGGCCGTCTACGACGCCTTCGTCGACGCGGGCGTGAGCCCTGTCGTCTACGTGGACGACCCGCACGTCGACGTGTTCATCAGCGATCGCACGAGCACGCACCCCTCCCACGTCGAGCAGCTGGGGGACACCGCTGGCGTTCGGCCGAGCTCGACGTCGCCGCACGACGACCTCCGCGCCGCCGTCGCCGCGAGCCCCGTGCTCGGGTTCGGCGTGATCGGCTTCCCGTTCGACGCCGCCGAGTCGGCGTTCGCTGCGCTGGTCGGGATCGCGGAGCCTCACCTGGATCGCTCCATCGAGTACCCCGGCCTGGCCGCGATGACGGTCGCGCCGCGCCACCAGTCGAAGTGGGACGGCGTGCTGGCGTACTGCCGCGCCCAGGGCATCGACAGCACGAAGGTGATGGCCGTCGCCGACGGGCCCAACGACATCGAGCTCCTCACCAACGCCGCGGTGCGGGTCGTCCCCAAGATCGCCCACCCGACCGCCCTGGAGCTCGCCACCGCCGTCATCCCCTCCGCCGAGGACGGCGGCTGGTCCGAGGTGCCGTCCCTCCTCTGACGGCGCGCCGGGACGCCCGCCCTAGCCTGCGGACGTGGAATCGCTGCCCGTCATCGACGTCAGTCCACTGATCGCGGGCGACGATCGGATCGGCGACGTGGCCGGCGAGATCGACCGGGCCTGCCGCGACTTCGGGTTCTTCTACGTCGAGGGCCACGGCGTCGACGAGGACCTCCAGCACGAGATGGACGCCGCCGCCCGCACCTTCTTCGCGCTGCCCGACCCCGACAAGGCGGAGATCGCCATGGCACGGGGCGGTCGGGCGTGGCGGGGCTGGTTCCCGTTCGAAGGCGAGCTCACCTCGGGCCGACCAGACCGCAAGGAGGGCATCTACTTCGGCGAGGAGCTCGCCGACGAGGTCCCTCGGGTGGCGCGCGGCACCCCGCTCCACGGAGCGAACCTCTTCCCGGAGCAGGTCCCGCAGCTGCGCGCCACCGTGCTGCCGTTCCTCGACGCCATGACCGCGCTCGGCCACAGACTGCTGTGGGGGATGGCGGCCGGGCTCCGCCTGGAACCGGGGTGGTTCCACGAGCACCTCACCGCTGATCCGTTGATCCTCTTCCGCATCTTCCGCTACCCGCCCGAGGCGGGCCTCGCCGATCCGAACTGGGGCGTGGCCGAGCACACCGACTACGGGCTGCTCACGATGCTGCGGCAGGACGCCAGCGGTGGGCTGCAGGTCCACGCACCCGACGGCTGGCTCGACGCACCACCGATCCCCGGCACCTTCGTGTGCAACCTCGGCGACATGCTCGAGCGGATGACCGGCGGCCGCTACCGCTCCACGCCGCACCGCGTCCGCAACCCCGGCGACGCCGACCGCTTGTCGTTCCCGTTCTTCTTCGACCCGGCGTGGGACGCCGAGGTCCTGCCGGTCCCGGGCCTCGACGACCAGGCCGCCCCGACCCGCGAGCGGTGGGACGGCGAGGACCCCGCCGACCTCACCGGCACCTACGGCGACTACCTCTGGACCAAGGTCGGCCGCGTCTTCCCCGCCCTCCGACAACGTCTGTGAGGGTTCTTCGTCGGATGGCGACGAAAAGTCCGCAGAGACGTCGTCAGCTGACGCCGCCCGCGGCGCGCTCGGCGTGGCGGCGGTACGCCCAGCCGGGTCCGCGCAGGACGAACGAGAGGCGATCGCGCCAGGTGGTGGAGTGGGCGACGTCGCGGACGATGTCGGTGAACTCGTGGCTCGCGATCCGGAACGGGTTGTAGGTGTCGATGTTCTTCGTCAGCCCGTAGACCACGGTCTCGTCCTCCCGTTGGAACGTGCCGAAGAGCCGATCCCACACGATGAGGATGCTGCCGTGGTTGCGGTCGAGGTAGGTGCTGTTGCTCCCGTGGTGCACGCGATGGTGCGACGGCGTGTTGAGCACCTCCTCGCCCGCGCCCAGCGACCGGATCGCGTCCGTGTGGATCCAGTACTGGTACAGGAGGTTGACGCCGCGCGCCTGCTCGATGAGCGCCGGTCGGATCCCGATCCGGGACATCAGCCCGTAGGGCAGGTACACGCCGAGCACGTCGGCCACGGGCTGCCGCAGCGCGGTGGACAGGTTGTACCGCTCGCTGGAGTGGTGCACGACGTGGTGCGCCCACAGCGCCCGCACCTCGTGCATGAAGCGGTGGTTCCAGTAGTAGATGAAGTCCCAGCCGACGATCGCGAGCGCGGCCGGCGCCACCCCTCCGCCGAGGTCGTGGCGCTGGCCCTTCTGCCACATCCGCTTGGCGCTGGTGCGGTGGGCGACCCAGTTGGATGCCGCGACCATCCCGGCGCCGACGGCCATCGGCCCGGTGACGCGGCGCACCTTGCGAGCCAGCCGACGCAGCTCACGACCGGGGCCGTGCGGGATGTCGTGATCGTCGAGCACACGATCGATCGGATCGGCGGGCTCATCGGGTTCGTGCCCCGCGACGCGGTCCGCCGCGGTGGTGATGGCTGCCGCGCCCAGGGCCACGACCACGAGGGCGTTGCCCGCGCGTGACCGGCCGGGGACGGCGCGCCGGACGAGCGCGCCCACGGCCAGCGGCACGACCAGCGACGCGACGCCCATGGTGAGGCTCGCCACCGTGTCGTCCTTCGTGTAGTCGGCGGTGCTGGGACCGACGTCCTCCGCTCGCGCCTTGAGGTAGCGGCGCTCCGCCTCCATCGACCCGAAGTAGAAGGGGATGGCGACGACGGTGAGGTCCGTGGCCATCGCTGCAACCTACCGCTGCCCCTCGTGCGGCGAGCCATCGCCGTCGGCCACCGCGACGCATAGCCCGATGCCATCTCGGGAACCCAGGGGCTTCCCGACCTCGAGGAGGCCCGACGATGGGTGACACGACCGATCAGGAACACCCGCGGAAGGTGGGCGACCGCCTGGCGCCGGCGACGACCCCCGACAAGGACGCGATCCGCGAAGACCGCAAGGCGGTCGACCAGGGCCATGACGCCGATCGGGAACCCTCGCCTGAGGAGGAGGCGGCGGCCGAGCGCGGCGCGTCGGCGACCGACCCCGACAGCGCCACGCACTACAAGGAGATGCTCGAGCGCGGTGCCGCCCAGGAGGGCGAGGGCCGCCCGCAGCCCTGAGGACGGTCACGGCTGGACCCCCTGAGGGTCACGGCATGGCCCGCCCGGGTGTGCCTTGACCGATCTGGACATCGGCGCGAGGTTCGACGTGAGCGATCCGTGCGTCGGCTGGCCCCACCGGAGAGGGCCCCAGCCGACCGTCGGACCGCTGCCACGACGCATCGAAGGGGGTCTACAGATGCCCGTTGGTCCCGCGCCCGAGGAGCGTGCACCGCCCGGCTGAGAGCTCGCCCGGACCGATGTCGACGTACCTGGCGGACCCGCCCACCGCATGCAGCTCGCACAAGACGGCTGCCGCCGCGGGACCCGTCTGATGGCCTCGATCGCTCACCGGCTCGGGCACGTGAGGCTGGGCCCCGGTGGAGGCGGATGGTGACATCCGTGCCCTCCACCGGGGCCTCGTCGCGTCTCGGCTCGGATGCGCGGTGCTCGCGGTCCGCAGGGCGAGCCGTCAGGTGGCGCGCAGCAGCTGGTGGCGAGCTCGCACCAGCGCCGGCAGCAACGCGGCGATCAGCATCGCGGCGACGGTCGCCGGTCCCGCCACCGAGGGTGGCCCGGGCAAGGTGATCGAAGCCTCGACCGCGGTGGCCGCGGGAGCGAGGGCCACGGCGAGCTCCACGTCCTGCTCCGGCGGGGCGACCGTGGTCGTGGTGGGCGGGACGGTGCTCGTGGTGGTGGGCGGCAGGGTCGTGGTCGTCGGGGGGGCCGGAGGCGCCGCAGGCGGCGCAGGGGGCGACGGCCGGGGGGAGGCCGGCGCGGAGGCGGCAAGACGCGGTGCCGGCGGCGGAGCAGGCGCCGCCGCGGCCATCGGACGCCGGAAGACCTGCACGACGTAGATCCACCCGTCGGCGGAGCGAGCGACGCCCACCCCCACCTGGGTGAACTCGGAGCTCAGGATGTTCGCCCGATGCGCGGGCGAGGCCATCAAGGCCCGGTGGAGGGTGTCGACGTCCGAGCCCTTGCCCACGTTCTCGCCGACCATCGACCAGCCGGTGACCTCGTTGGCGAGGTTCGGGTTGTGGTACGGCTCACCGCGGGCCGCCATGCGCTGGGCGTGGCGGCGAGCGACTGCGATGAGGTCCCCAGCGGTGGAGTAGCCGCGGAGGCCCGCGCCCGCGCGCTCGGCGCCGATCTTCGCGACGAACGCGGCTTCGTCGTCGACGGTGCCGCCGGTGCGACCCTCCGCGGGCAGCCCGGCCACCACGACGGCCGCGCCGCACACCAGCAGAACGGCGAGCATGCGACGGAGCGCGGCGGGCATCGATCGCCGGTTTCGCCGCGCGTGCCGGGGTCTCCTGCCCGTGCCGCGCCGATCGCCCGGACCGTGTCCACCGATGGGCGAAATGTGCCATTCGCGCCGCCAGGGCCGGCGAGGCGCCGCGGGCGCGGGCCGGGCGCCGCTGGCGTGCGAGAGTGTCGGCAGTGGGCGGCATCTGGGTGGGTGACACCGAGGCGGATCAGCGCTTCCCCCTCTACTGCCGGGGCAACGTGGGCGAGGTCTTCCCTCACGTCATCACCGCCCTCACGGCCACCCTGATCGGCGACGAGGTCCGCCAGGCCCAGACCGGGCTGTTCGTCGACATGGGCGTGATCCGGCCGCACGAGGCGACGGGACCGACGGTCTCGACCGGCGTCTTCGGTGGCTACCTCTACATGAACGCGTCTGCGATGCGGCTCTTCGGCGTCCGGATGCCGGGCATGAACCCGCGCATGGCCGAGGAGCAGGTCACCGGCTCGGTCGGCGTGCTCCCGCCGTACCGGCGGCAGAAGGGCGACCGCAACCTCGCCGCCACGCTGGCGGTGTCACGCCAGAGCATCACGCTGCTGCGCCGACCCGACATCGAGGGCCTCGACGACGCCCGTCGCGACGCCGTGGCGTGGGCGAGCACGATGCCCGACCTTCGGGATGCGAGCGACGAGCAGCTGCTCGCCTGGATCGAGACGTACCCACCGCGCCTCGGCGCGAGCATGCGACGGCTGCTCGAGGCGAGCATGGTCGGGGCCGCCCCCCGCGGGATCCTCGAACGGCTGGTGGAACCGCGGCGCGGGGCGAGCCCGGGGTTGGTCAACCGGATCGTCACCGGGACCGGCGAGGTGGACTCGGCGGAGCCGGCCCGGCGGATCTGGGTCCTCGGGCGCGTCGTCGCGGCCGACGCCACCCTCACCGCGGCGTTCGACGCCGGCCTGGACGACATCGAGGCCCGCACCGCCGGCACGGCGCTGGAGGCGGGGGTCCACGCCTTCCTGTGCGACCACGGGCATCGTGGGAACGACGAGTACGAGCTCGCCAGCCCCGCCTGGGTGATGGATCCTCGCCCCGTGTACGCGACGATCGACCGCCTTCGCCTGGTGTCGGACGACCGGGATCCCGCCGCGACCGCGGATGCACGCCGCGCCGACGCCGACGCCGCTCTCGACCAGGCGATCGCCGCCGTGCCTCGACCGTTGCGAGCGATGGTCCGACGGGCGGGGAC
>JBJMHD010000102.1:0-7606 GCA_045807565.1 Acidimicrobiales bacterium
CTGGGTCCCGAACCACAGCTCGAACCACCACCCCTGGTTAATCTAATCGCGCTCCAGTCGCGAGAATCCCAAGCGCGACTGGTACGTCTGGCGCGACGCGCCCAACGACTGGATGTCGGTCTTCAAGGCCTGCGGCAAGGCGTGGACGTTCGACCCGACCACCGAGCAGTACTACCTGCACAGCTTCATGCCCGAGCAGCCCGACCTCAACTGGGACAACCCCGAGGTCGAGGCCGCGATGCACGACACGCTGCGCTTCTGGCTCGACCGCGGCGTCGACGGGTTCCGGATGGACGTGATCCACCTGATCGGCAAGGGCGAGGACCTGCCCGAGCTGACGGCCGACGAGGCCAAGCTGCCCACGTCGGTGATCGACGTCCCGCGCACGCACGAGCACCTCCGGGCGATCCGAGCCGTGCTCGACTCGTACCCGGGGGACCGCACGTCGGTGGGCGAGGTGTTCCTCCTCGACCCGGGCAAGGTGGCTGAGTACTACGGCGACGACGACGAGCTGCACCTGTCGTTCAACTTCGTCCCGCTCTTCAGCCGCTGGCGAGCGTCGAGCTGGGAGCGCAACCTCCGCACGGCCTCCGACGTGCTGGACGACGCCGGCCACTGGGCCACGTGGGTGCTGTCCAACCACGACAACCCGCGCCATCGCACGCGGTACGGCGGCGACGAGCGCATCGCCCGAGCGGCGGCCGTCCTCCTCCTCACCCTCCGGGGCACCCCGTTCCTCTACGCCGGCGAGGAGCTCGGCCTCGAGGATGCCCACGTCCCTCCGAGCCAGCACGTCGACCCGTCGGGCGGCCGTCGAGACGGCTGCCGGGCGCCGATCCCGTGGCGAGCCGGCGCCCCCCACGGGTGGGCCGGCGACGACCCCTGGCTTCCCTTCCCACCAGAACCCGAGCTGCGCAACGTCGAGACGATGCGCGACGAGCCGGGCTCGATCCTGCACCTCTACCGGGACCTGCTGGCGGCCCGGCGAGGCGCCCCCGCCCTGCAGCTCGGCTCCATCGTGGTCCTCGAGGCGCCCGACGACGTGCTGGTGTACGAGCGGCGCTGGGAGGACGACGTCCGCGTCGTCGCGATCAGCTTCGCCGACACCCCGGTGCAGGTGGCGCTCAGCCAGGTGACGGTCGAGGTGTCATCCGATCCCGAGCGGCGGCGGGGGGCTGCGCTCGACGGACCGCTCCAGCCCTACGAGGCGGCGCTGCTGCACCGGTCGCCGTAGCCGGTGTCCCTGCGCGGTGGCGGCGCGCACGTGTTCGCAAGGCGCCAGCGGGTAGAGCACGGCCCGATGGCCACCCCCAGCAAGCAGCGCCGAGCCGCGGCACGCCGCGCGTTCCTCAGGGTCTTCCCGGAGGGCTTCCGAGACGAGCTGTACCTGGCGTGGGAGCGCGACTACAAGGTCGACGCCCACCGCCGCTGGCGCGACGAGGTCGGCGGCAAGGCGGAGCTGCGGGCTGCGCTCGATGCCGGCCGGCACCGGGCGGTCGCCGCCGCTGCCGTCCGTGTCGAAGCAGGTCGGCCGTTGCTCTTCTCGTTCGAGAAGATGGCGCTTCGAGACGCCGTCGTGCGATCGGAGGTCGGCGCCCGCCGGTTCGCCGAGGGGCTCTACGACTGGCTCCACGGCGCCGGCGGTGAGGCCGAGCGCTTCGAGCGCTGGACCGAGGTCGTGCAGTCGCTCCCCCGCCGCCAGACCCGAGTCGCCACGTGGCCCGTCGTCACGGTGTTCGGCGCGATCGCGCGGCCCCGCGTCCACCTGTTCGTGAAGCCGCTGACGATCCGCCGGGCGGCCGAGGCCTACGGCTTCGACCTCCGGTACGACTCGAGGCCGGGGTGGGCCACGTACTCGAGCGTGCTGGAGCTCGCTCGTCTCGTGCGGGCCGATCTGGCTGATCTCCGACCGCGGGACCAGATCGACGTGCAGTCGTTCCTCTGGGTCCTCGGCTCCGACGAGTACGCGGAGGCCCGCGCCGCCTGACGCACCGGGCTGCACGGCTCGCGGCACCTACGGTGCTGCCGTTCGATCCGCCGCACGAAGGGGAGCACGTCATGGGTGAGGCGATCCGCATCGAGGAGGACGGCGCCGTCCGCCACCTGGTGCTGTGCCGGCCGGACGAGATGAACACGATCACCATCGGGCTGCGCGACGAGCTCGGTGCTGCGCTCGACGCCGCCGAGGCGGACAACACCGTGCGGGTGGTCCTCCTCCGAGCCGAGGGGAGGGCCTTCTGCGCAGGCTTCGGGCTCGACTGGTCCACCGTCGCGCAGGCCGACCAGGACGGCGCTCGCGGGCGCGTGTGGGACACCGTCGCCGACGTCCGCATGATCGGGACCTTCGGCAACACCTTCGCCCGGCTCCACTCGATCTCGAAGCCCACCGTGGCCGCCGTCCAGGGGTGGTGCATCGCGGGCGGCACCGACATGGTGCTCAACGCCGATCTGATCGTGGCCGCCGAGTCGGCACGCTTCGGCTACCCGCCGGCGCGCGTGTGGGGCGTGCCCGAGGCGCCCTGGGTGTGGGTGGCGCGCCTCGGCCTCGAGCGCGCCAAGCGCTACCTGTTCACCGGCGACGAGCTCAGCGCGACCGAGGCGGCTGAGGTCGGGATGATCCTCGACTGCGTCCCCGACGAGGAGCTGCTCGGCCACGCCACCGCGCTCGCGCACCGGATCGCCCTCCTGCCGCTGAACCAGCTGCAGATGATGAAGTGGATGCTGAACGACGTCGCGCGCCACCAGTACCAGCCCGACACGAGCCGGTTGCTCGGGTTCATCTTCGACGGCGTGGCCCGGCACACGCAGGAGGGGCTCGACTTCGTCAGCCGCGCCCAGGAGATCGGGTGGCGGGACGCGGTGCGCGAGCGAGATCGCCCCTTCGGGGACTACGGCGAGCGTCGCTGAGCCCGCTGGACCCAGGCGTCTTCGTCCGATCACGTATCTCCTCCGGGATGGCCGGGTAGCGCCTGGTCGGCGGGCCCGGACCTGTGAGGACCCTGATGGCTGACACACCGAACCGGATGTCCCGCGAAGACCTGGCGGGCGAGGCGGGCACGGCACTTCCGCCCAAGGAGGTGCTCTCGCTGCTGGACCTGAACGTGGACGCTGATCTCGCCCTCGACCTGGCCGCGCCGATCGATCTCGCGGTCGCCGCCAACGCCAACGTCGCGGCCCCCATCGGCGCGGCGGTGTCGGGCAACATCCTGTCAGCGCTCTCGAGCGCGGCGTCGCTCGCGAACCACGACGCCACCATCCACCAGACCATCAGCGGCGAGGCCAACGCCCACGCTCCGCAGCACTCCACCGTCGAGCAGGGCACCGACACGCATCAGCCCGCCGCACCCAGCCCCACCGAGACCGCGCTCCCCACCGATCCGGCCGACGCGCTCTCGGACGGTCTGCTGCACCTCGACGTGAACCTGGCTGCCGACGCCCACGTGGCGGCCCCGATCGCCGGTGCCGTGGCCGCCAACGCCAACGTCGCCGCGCCCATCGATGCTGCGGTGGCCGCCAACATCGGCTCGATCGGGTCCCAGGCCGCGGCCGTCGCCGACCAGCACGTGGTGATCGACCAGGCGCTGAACGACGTGGCGGCCCACGCCGTCGCCGACCAGGACTCCACGATCACCCAGTAGCCCGTGGCCCTCATCGAGGCACCCAGCCTCGAACGCCTCGGTGGACCCAGGGAGGGCCTCCCGACCCGGGAGGCCCTCCCTGGCGTCCCGCGCCCGGCCAGCGGGCTCGAGCTCCTCGGGCCGATGGAGGGGTCCGGGTACCGCGATCCCCCGTGGCTGGCCCGGCGGATCGACGGGCAGATCTTGCAGCTCACGCCGGTCCTCTACGCCGTGCTGGAAGCCATCGACGGAGCGCGCGACGTGGCTGCCATCAGCGCCGAGGTCGAGGCCAGGCGGGGCTTCGGCATCGACCCCGAGGACGTCGACTTCCTCGTCGCGGAGCGGCTGCAGCCCCTCGGCGTGCTGCTCCGACCCGACGGCTCCGAGCCCGCCACCAAGCGGGCGAACCCGCTGCTCGGGATCCGGGGTCGGGCCAAGATCGTCAACCCGGAGCGCACCGATCGGATCGCCCGCCGGTTCGCACCGCTGTTCCACCCGATCGTGGTCGTGGCCGTCGTCGTCGCGTTCCTCGCCACCAGCTGGTACGTGTTCCTCACCGAGGGGCTCGGCGCCGCCCTGCACGACCTCTTCCGCCAGCCCGGCGCCCTGCTCGCCGTCATCGCCCTCACCATCGTGTCGGCCGGCTTCCACGAGGTGGGCCACGCCTCGGCCTGTCGCTACGGCGGCGCGAGGCCCGGCGTGATGGGAGCGGGCCTCTACATCGTGTGGCCCGCCTTCTACACCGACGTGTCGGACTCGTACCGGCTGTCGCGCGGCGGACGGTTGCGCGTCGACCTCGGCGGGCTGTACTTCAACGCCGTCTTCTCGGTGGGGACGTTCGCGGCGTGGGCGGTCACCCGCTGGGACCCGCTGCTCGTCCTGTTCGTCCTCCAGCTGCTGCAGATGGCCCGACAGCTCGCCCCCCTCGTGCGGTTCGACGGGTACCACGTGCTCGCCGACCTCGTCGGGGTGCCCGACCTGTTCGGTCGCATCAAGCCTGTGCTCCGTGGCCTCGTGCCGATCGGACGACGGGACGAGGCTCGGGCGCTGAAGCCGTGGGCCCGGCTCGTGATCACCGCCTGGGTGGTCGTGGTGGTGCCCATCCTCGCCTTCTCGATGCTGGTGATGGTGCTGTCGTTCCCGCGGCTCGTGGCCACCGCTGGCCAGGCGCTCGCCTTCCAGTGGAGCGTCCTGGCGGCGTCGTGGTCGCGGACCGACCTCGTGGGCGTCGCGCTCTGCGCCCTCGGCATGGTGTCGATCGCGCTCCCCGTGCTGGGCGTGGCGTACCTCATCACGCGCATGGCGCGGCGGATCGGGGCCCGGGCGTGGCGCAGCACAGAGGGCAACCCGCGTGCGCGCCGCGCCCTCGTGCTCGGTGCCGTCGCGCTGGCCCTTGCCCTGGCGGTGGCGTGGTGGCCGCAGGGCCAGTACCGCCCGATCCGCAGCGACGAGCAGATCACCCTGCCCGCCATCACCGGGTGGGTCGCGCACGCCGCGACGGGCGACCTCGACCTGGTCGACGATGCCACGGCGGACCTCGCGGGTCCGCGGGATGCGGCGGGACCGGCCACCGCCCTGCGCGACGACGTCCAGGAGGCGACAGCGCCGTCGAGCGCCACGGGGTTGGGGGGCGGCCACGTCTTCCCCGAACCGCCCGCGCCGGGTGAGGGCGACAACCAGGCGCACGCGGTCGGCTACGACGACGGCCGCACGGTCACCGACGCCGCCACCGACCTGGAGTGGGAGAGCGACGGCTCGACGGTCGACAACCGCAACGAGGCCTACGCGCTGGCGAGCTGTCGTGGATGCCGCACCTCAGCCGTCGCCTTCCAGGTCGTGCTCGTCGTCGGCCAGCACGGCACCATCGCACCGTCGAACAAGGCGGTGGCCCGCAACGAGCAGTGCGTGCTCTGCACCACCCGGGCCTTGGCGGTGCAGCTGGTCCTGCCGCTCGACCACGCGCCTGATCCCCAGACCCGCGCCGCGGTGGAGGCGATCTGGGCCCGGTCGGCGCGGCTCGACAGCGTCCTGCGCACACAGGGCTTCGATGCGGCGCGCCGCCTCGTGGTCGGCATCGAGCACGACATCGCGGTCCTGCTCGAGCTCGACGACGACCTGGCGGCCGCCGAGGCCACGACGACGTCCGAGACGGTGACGTCGGATGCGCGGGTGACCACGGGCGACACCACCGCCACCACCGCGTCGCCGGGCAACGACGTCACCACCACGACCGCCGATCCCACGAGCACGACGGCCGAGCCATCGACGTCGTCGACCGAGCCGTCCACCACCACCAGCGAACCCCCGCCCGACCCCACGCCCACCACGGCGGCTCCCGGCGGGTAGGCGAGCCCCGCAGGTGGTTCAGCGGCGGCGCCGCACCCCGAGCACGATCGTGCGCTGGTACACGGCGGCGGGCAGTCGGGAGATGAGGTCGAGGGCCTTGGCGTCGGGCCCGATGAGCGCACGGCGCCGGTTGCGCTCCACCGCCTTGAGGATCTGGTGAGCGGCCTTCTCCGGTGTGGTGGCGGCCACCTTCTCGAAGTCCTCCCCGAGCTCCCCGGGCCGCTCGCCGGTGAGCTCGGTGACGCTGTCGTCCATGCGGGCGTTCCGCGCGATGTTCGTCTTGATGCCACCGGGGTGCACCGTGGTGCACGAGACGCCGTTCCGTGCCACGTCGAGCTCGATGCGCAGCGCGTCGGTGAAGCCGCGCACGCCGAACTTGGCGGCGTTGTACGCGGACTGCGCGGGGATGCCGAGCAGGCCGAACACGCTCGACATGTTCACGATGTGGCCCTCGCCTGACGCGACGAGGTGGGGCAGGAACGCCTTGGTGCCGTGCACGACGCCCCAGAAGTTGATGCCCATCAGCCACTCGAAGTCCTCGTAGGACATCGCCTCGATGGTGGCCCCGAGCGCCACCCCGGCGTTGTTGAACACCAGGTTCACCTGACCGTGGTCGGCCACCACCTGGTCGGCCCACGAGTACACCGCCGACCGGTCGGCCACGTCGACCACCTGCGAGGTGACCTTGACGCCGCTCCCCTCGCACAACGCCACGGTCTCGGCGAGCCCCACGTCGTCGATGTCGGACAAGGCGAGGTGGGTGCCGCGTCCGGCGAGGTCCTTCGCCAACGCCCGGCCGATGCCGGAGCCGGCGCCCGTGATGGCGGCGACCCGCCCGTCGAATCGCTTCATGGCATGGCTCCTAGGAGGCGGCCGCGACCAGATCGGTCTCGGCGGGGGCGGGGTTCGAGAACGTCATGGCGTCGTCGTGGATGCCGGCGACGCGCAGCGCTCGGTAGTCGCGCAGGTAGCTCTGGTGCACCTGCCACGGGAAGCGCGAGCCCTGCTTGGGGAACTCGTCCTTGCTCCGCTGCACGTAGCCCGACGAGAGGCCGAGCAGCGGCTGCGCCGTGACCTCCGGGTCGGCGTTCACCGCCGTGCACTGCCGCATGCCGGTGTCGCGCAGATGGTTGAGCAGCCGGGTGACGTACTGGCAGGTGAGGTCGCACTTCAGCGTCCACGATGCGTTCGTGTAGCCGACGGCGATCGCCAGGTTCGGGACGCCCTCGAGCATCATCCCCTTGTACGTGAGCCGCTCGGACGGGTCGACCTTCTCGCCGTCGACCGCCAGCTCGATGCCGCCGAGGAACAGCAGCTCGAGCCCGGTCGCGGTGACGACGACGTCCGCGTCGAGCTCTCGCCCTGATTCCAGGAGGAGGCCGCGCTCGGTGAAGGTGGCGATGCGGTCGGTCTCGACCGATGCCGTCCCGGCGCGGATGGCCTTGAACAGGTCGCCGTCGGGCACGACGCACAGGCGCTGGTCCCAGGGGTCGTAGGAGGGCGAGAAGTGGGTGTCGACGTCGAACCCCTCGGGGAGCTGCCGCTTCACGCCGGCCTTCAGGAACTTCTTCATCAGCGCCGGTCGACGGCGGCTCAACTGGTACGAGCCCTGCGTCATCAGCGCGTTGAACCACCTGACCGCG
>JBJMHD010000103.1:0-30198 GCA_045807565.1 Acidimicrobiales bacterium
CTGGCGTGCTTCGCGCACCCCCGCTACGAGCTGGTGGGGAACCAGCGGGTGTACGACGGGCCCGACGAGGTCCGGAAGTACTACGCCACCACCTTCGGCGCCTTCCCCGACATCACGCTCGAGCTCATCGCCGCCCACCACTCCGACACCGCGGTGTTCGCCGAGATGTGGATGAGCGGCTCGCACCTGGGCTCCCGCCACGACTTCGAGGCCACCGGCAAGCACTTCCGGGCTCGGGCGGCGGTGATCTTCCAGTTCCAGGAAGCCGCCCTGGTGGGAGCGCGCGTGTACTACGACACCGGCACCATCGCCCGGCAGCTCGCGTAGCGCCGCCGTCCCTCCCCGTTCTTGACCGCACGGTCAAGTTCTGTCCTAGGCTCCCGGCCCATGGACTGGCCCCTGAAGTTCGGCACCTTCCTCGCTCCGTTCCACCCGGTCGGGCAGAACCCCACCCTCGCCCTCGAGCGGGACCTCGACCTCATGGCGCACCTCGACTCGCTGGGGTTCGACGAGGCGTGGATCGGCGAGCACCACTCCGCCGGCTACGAGATCATCGCCAGCCCGGAGGTGTTCATCGCCGCAGCCGCCCAGCGCACGAAGCACCTCCGCCTCGGGACAGGGGTGAGCTCGCTCCCCTACCACCAGCCCCTGATGCTGGCCGACCGCATGGTCCTGCTCGACCACCTCACGCGCGGCCGGGTGATGTTCGGCGTCGGACCCGGCGCCCTCCCCTCCGACGCCTTCATGATGGGCATCGACGTCGCCCGGCAGCGCGACATGATGGAGGAGTCCTTCGAGGCGATCCTCGAGCTGCTGGCCGGCGAGAAGCCCGTGAACCGCACCACCGACTGGTTCACGCTGAAGGACGCCCGCCTGCAGCTCCGCCCCTACTCCGATCCCTGCTTCGAGGTCGCGGTCGCCGCCCAGATCTCGCCGTCGGGGCCGCGCCTGGCCGGTCGCTTCGGCGCGTCGCTCCTGTCCATCGGCGCCACCAACCAGGGCGGCTTCGACGTCCTCGGCTCGCACTGGTCCGTCATGGAGGAGCGCGCTGCCGAGTTCGGCACCACCGTGGATCGGCGGAGGTGGCGGCTCGTAGGCCCCGTGCACATCGCCGACACCAAGGAGCAGGCGTACGAGGACGTCGCCTACGGGCTGCCGCAGTGGGCCGACTACTTCCAGCGCGTCGCCGCGCTCCCGCTCGGTCCGGACACGTCCGACCCGTCCGAGCTGGCCGACGCCATGAACGCGTCGGGCTTCGCCGTGGTCGGCACGGTGGACGACGCCAAGGCCCAGGTCCAGCGCCTCATCGACCAGTCGGGCGGCTTCGGCACCTTCCTCACCATGGCCACCGACTGGGCCGACCGCGAGGCGACGTGGCACAGCTACGAGCTGATGGCCCGCTACGTGTTCCCGGAGTTCCAGCGCTCGGCGGAGAGCACCACCGCGAGCCGCGACTGGGCGGCCGAGAACCGTCCCGAGTTCATGAACGCGGCGACGGCCGCGGTGATGAACGCCGTGCAGTCGCACCACCAGGAGAAGGCCGAGAAGGCCGAGAAGGCCGAGCAGGCCGCCACCCACGGCGACGGCTGATCGGGTGGGTCAGCCGCCCGCGAGGGCGGGGCACTCCTCGGTGAACCAGTCGCTGATGTTCTGGCTGGCGGCGTCGAGCTCCTCGGCCGGGTACTCGTCGGCGAGGTCACCGAAGGCGTCGCTGATCGCCTGCGCCTTGTCGGGATCGGTCATGTCCTTGGCGCTGAAGTCGGAGATCGTGTCGGAGTACGCATCCACGTAGGACGCGAACAGGTCCACGTCCTCCTTGATGTCGTCAGGCACCTTGCTCTCGAAGTCTTCGAAGAAGGTGCGGTTCTCCTCGAGCTTCGCCGCGGCCTGCGGGTTGAAGCCCGCGATCATCGACGCGCTCACCGACGCCGCTGCGCTTGAGCAACCTCCCATCCCCTCGATCACGGCCGCGAGGTCTCCCCCGTCCGCGCCGCCGTCGTCCGACGCATCGCCCCCGTCGTCGCTCGTGCTGTCGGCCGTCGTGTCGGTGTCGTCCGCGCTGGAGTCGTCACCGTCTCCACCGCAGGCCGCCCCGACCAGTGCGAGCACCGCCACCAACGCCACCATCGTGATCCGCCGCATCCGCCCTCCGTCCAGATCGCCTGACACGGCAACCTACCGCTTGGTGACGAAGGGGGTCGGGACGACCCGCGCCGGAGCTGCCTCCCCCCGGACGTCGATCGCCACGTCGGTGCCCTCCTCGACCGCCGGCGGGAGGAAGGCCAGCGCGATGCCGTGGCCGAGCACGGGTGAGAAGTTGCCGCTGGTGATGGCGCCGGCCGGCTCGCCGTCGACGAGCACGGTCTGCTCGGCTCGGGGCGGGCGCCTCCCCTCCACCGCGAGCCCCCGCAGCCGGCGGGCCACACCTCGCTGGCGCTCCGCGGCAAGGGCGTCGCGCCCGCGGAAGCCGCCGTCCTTGTCCCATGCGACGACCCACCCAAGGCCGGCCTGGAGCGGTGTGATCCCCGGTCCGAGCTCGTGCCCGTGCAGGGGCAGCGCCGCCTCGAGGCGGAGGGTGTCGCGCGCCCCGAGCCCAGCCGGGGTCAGACCGGTTGCCAGGAGCGCCTCCCACACCGCGGGGGCCCGATCGGCTGGCACCGCGAGCTCCACGCCGTCCTCGCCGGTGTACCCGGTGCCGGCCACCGTGCACCCCACGCCCGCGACCGCCGCCTCGCCCACGCGGAACCGCCCGATCGCCGCGGCGTCGGGTGCGATGGTGGCGAGGTGCTCGCGCGCGGCGGGGCCCTGCACGGCGAGGATGGCGCGGGTGTCGGTGACGTCCTCGCCGCCGATCGCCGCGACCACCCGCTCGGTGTTCGACGCGTTCGGCATCACGTCGAAGCGCTCGTCGTCGAGCCACCACACGATGATGTCGTCGAGCACCGAGGCGTCCTGCTCGTCGAGCAGGTGGGTGTACTGCGCGCGACCCGGCGACACCTTCTGGAGGTCGTTGGTGAGGGCGCCCTGGAGCCGAGCCAGCGACCCGGGGCCCTCCACGCGCACGGTGCCGAGGTGGCTGACGTCGAACACGACGCCGCCCGTGCGGCAGGCCTTGTGCTCCGCGATCGTGCCGCCCGAGTACGACAGCGGCATGTCCCAGCCGCCGAAGGGGACCATCTTGGCGCCGAGGGCGCGGTGGGCGGCGTCGAGAGGCGAGGTGCGCAGCGTCACCCCGGCGAACCTACCGGGCGGCGGCGGCCGCCCCGCTGGAGTGCCCGTCATCGAGTGGGCGCAGGTCGTGGATGCCTGCGTCGACCTGCTCGACCACCCCCTCGAGGGCGAGGAAGTTCAGCACGCCCTGGCCACGGTGCTTGTTGACGACGTCGATGAGCTCGTCATCGCGCACGAGCATCACCGTCTCCCCCGCGATCACGAGCTGCACGGCGCTGAGGTCGTCGCCGAGGTCGCGGAGGTACTCGAAGGCCGCTCGCACGCGCTCGAGCTTCTGCCCCGAGTCCAGCAGCGTCTTGATCATCTTGAGCTCGACGAGGTCGCGGTACGAGTACCGCCGCCGCGATCCACTCCCCTTGGCGTCGGCCAGGGACGGGCGGATGAGGTCGGTGCGCGCCCAGTAGTCGAGCTGTCGATACGTGATGCCGACGATGTCAGCGGCTTCTCGGCCGCTGTAGCCCTCGCTGCTCATGGGGGCGCTTCCTCTCTCCGGTGAGGGGTGACATCCGTGGAGTTACACCGATGTCGTGCGGAAGAGCAGGGTACGACCGCCACCGCGGGCCGTCAACGGGCGTCGAGTCCACGCTCCAGTGGGGGCAACGCCGTAGTCTCCGGGCCGATGGTCTTCACCCTCACCGCGTTCGCCTTCGGCGTGGCCGCGCTCATCTTCTTCGTCCTCGCCTTCCGGGCCGTGTTCGCCGGGCGGATCGGTGCCGCCGCGGCGCTCGGCGTGCTCGCGCTGCTGCTCAGCGGCGCGGCTGGCGCCACGGCCGCCGCCATCTAGGCCCGGCGATCATCAGGACGCGAAGTCGTCGGGGTTCACCTGGTCGATGAACTCCTTGAACTGCTCGACGATCTCGTCGGGCACCCCTTCCCCGGGCGCTCGGCCTGCCTCGTCGAGGACGCCCTCCTCGGCGAACACCGGACAGCCGAACCGGACCGCCAGTGCCACGGCATCGGACGGCCGAGCGGACACGGAGTGCACGCTGCCGGCGATCTGGAGGACGACCTCGGCGTAGAAGGTGGCGTCGCGCAGGTCGGTGACCACCACGCGCTCGAGCGTGGCGCCGAGCTCGTCGAGGATGTCCTTGATCAGGTCGTGGGTCATGGGCCGCGGCGTCTCGACCTCCTCGAGGGCGAAGGCGATCGCGGTCGCCTCCGGGCTGCCGATGAAGATCGGCAGCACGCGCCGATCGCCCTCGGCCTCGCGCAGGAGCAGGCACGGGATGTTCGGCGGCCGCTCCAGCTCGATGCCCACCAGCTCCATCTCGACTGCCACACCCGCACGCTACCCAAGCCCGCGAAGCACCGCGTCGCGACGGTCAGAGATCGTGGAGGGCGACGCGCAGCAGCGCGGAGCGGAGCTGCTCGCCCAGGCCGGCGAGCTCGCCGAGGTTGTCGGCGGCCTGCTGGCGAGCGGTGGGGTTCCGCTGCTTGAGCAGCGGCATCACGACCTGCTCCATGAACCCGGCCTCGCGCTCGGCGGCCACCTTGTACATGCGCAGGTGGCGAGCCTCGATCCCGAACCGCATGAACCCGGCCGCGGTGCGGGCGACGATCAGGGCGTCGCCGTCGTAGAAGGTGTCGCCTGCCATCGAGTAGCCGGTGAGCAAGCCGTAGCGGACCAGCTCGCCGAGCTGGCGCTGGGTGAGGCCGCTCGCCTCGGCCAGCTCCTCGAGGGTGAAGCTCACCCCCGTGGGCCCACTGTCGAGGGGGTTCACCGACTGGCGCGTCGGCAGCGGCGGCATCGACGGGGCGGGACGCGCCCCGCGGGCCGGGGTCGGGCTCGGCGACGACGGCCGCGGCGCGACGACCGCGGGCGGGGTCGCATCAGGGGCTGGCTCGCGGTCGGGCTCCTCGAACAGCGAGGGGGCCGTCGCCGGAGGGGGCGCGGGCGGCTCGTCGGGGGGCACGGCGAGCCCCTGGCTCGCCGCCTCCTCGAGGCGGTCCTTCATGACCTTGAGCGGGAGGAAGTGGTCGCGCTGGTGCCGCAGGATCCAGCGGAGACGCTCGATGTCGGACTCGTAGAACTTCCGGTAGCCCGAGGGCGTGCGCTCCGGGTCGAGGAGCCCCTGGCTCTCGAGGAACCGGATCTTGGAGATGGTGACGTCCGGGAAGTCGTCCTGGAGGAGGCTCAGGACCTCGCCGATCGACAGGTGGGAGCGCTCCGCCATGGCCGAGGTCACGGCCGACCTGCGAGGAACAGCAGCTTGAAGGTGCCGATCTGGAGCTCGTCGCCGTCCTCGAGGGGCGCCGTCTCGACCCGCTCCCGGTTCAGGTAAGTGCCGTTCAGCGACCCCACGTCGCACACCTCGTAGCCGCCCCCGGCGACCTGGCGGACCTCGGCGTGGCGCCGGGAGACCGTGATGTCATCGAGGAAGATCACGCTGTCGGGGTGCCGGCCCGCGGTGACGAGCGGCTGGTCGAGCGCGAACTTCGATCCGGAGTTGGGGCCTCGGGTGACGACCAGCATCCCCACCCCGGCGGGCAGCTCGTCGATCTCGACCTCGACGGCGTCGGTGGCGCCGCTGTCGATGGGGACGACCACCGACATCGTGGTGTTGTGGGACTCTCCCCCATCGAGCGCGGCACCGCACGACGAGCAGAACCGCGACCCGATCGGGTTGCGGTGGCCGCACTGGGGACAGCTGAGCTCGACGCCCACCGGCTAGCCCTCGACCAGTGCCCGGTAGCCGTCGGCGGTCAGGAGGCCGTCCAGCTGGCTTGCGTCGGTGAGCTCGATCACGCAGATCCACCCTTCGCCGTAGGGATCCTCGTTGAGGCGCTCGGGAGCGTCGGCCAGGTCCGCGTTGACCTCGGTGATGGCACCAGACACCGGCGCGTAGATGTCCGACACCGACTTCGTGGACTCCACCTCGCTGATGGACGCTGCCGCCTCGACCTTGGCCCCCACCTCGGGCAGGTCGACGAAGACGACGTCGCCCAGCGCGTCCTGGGCGTAGTCGGTGATCCCGATGCGCACGGAGCGCCCCTCGGCACCTTCGACGCGGACCCATTCGTGGTCCGTGGAGTAGCGGAGGTCGTCAGGGATGTGCATAGGGAGCGCAGGCTACAGGAACCCTCGACCCCCTGTTGAGGGTTGAGGCACGCCTATCGGAGGAGCTGGCGGATCCGGCGGGCGTACTCGGTGGCGAGGGCCTTCGCATCGGCGTCGGTGGCGCCCTCGGACCAGATGTGGGTGACGGGTTCCTCGGGGTCCGGGAGGGCGAGGGCCCACCCGTCGTCGTGTCGGACCTTCACACCGTCGATGAGCGTGACCTCGCGGTCCTTGCTCATCTCCACCAGCGTGCGCATCACGGTGCCCTTCTGCTCCCACGGCGTCACGACGGTCTCGTGGGCCAGGTGGGTGCGGGGCAGGTCCTCCACCACCGCGGCGACCCGCGTGGCCGAGAGGGCGAGCAGCTCGAGGAGCTTCACGAGCGACGCCGCAGCATCGAAGGCGGGCAGGAACCCGGGGATGATGTAGCCGCCGTCGGTGCTGGCGGCGAAGCCCACGCCGGGCTCGGACGCAGCGTCCATGAGCGCCGAGGTGGAGAGCTTCGTCCGGCGCACCCGGACGTCGTGGGCGCCGGCGATGGCCTCGGCGTGCCGGGTGACGTTCACCGGCAGCGCCACCGTGTCGCCCACCAGGTGGTCGCACACGAGGGTGAGGAGGACCAGCAGGGTCTGCTCGTCGGTGAGGACCCGCCCCCGGTCGTCCACGATCGTGAGGTGCTCGCCGTCGGGGTCGATCACCGCACCGACGTGGGCGCCCGAGGCCCGGACGTAGGCGGCGACCTGCTCGGCGTGGGCGTCGCGGTCGAAGCCCAGTGCGCCGACGGTGGATGCGTACGGGTTCACGCCCAGGATGTCGGCCCCCAGCTTGGCCAGGACGTTGGGCATCACGAACGACGTGGAGCCGTAGGCGTAGTCGACGACGACCTTGAACCGGGCCGCCCGGATGGCCGCGATGTCCACCGTGGCCTCGAGGGCGGCGGTGTACTGCTCGAGCGCACGCGGCGGGAACCCGATGTCGCCGATCTCGGCCGGGAACACGCGCCGGAAGTCCTCACGGCCGAAGAGCCGCTCCACCTTCCGCTGGGCGTCTTCGGAGAGGTCGGAGCCGTTGGTGTCGAAGAACCGGATGACGCAGCTCTGCGGGTCCTCCTCCATCAGCCGGATGGTGAGGCCGCCCGCGTGCTCCGGGCGCCGGATGATGAAGCGGGTGACCGGCACCGAGGCGACCTCGAGGTCGAGCACGTTGGCGCCGGCGGCGTTGGCCCCGGCCATCATCGCCCGCTTGAGCATCCGCGCCGAGCGGCTGGAGTCGCGGGACGTGATGATGGTGGCGTCCTTCTTCAACGTGGTGGCGTAGGCCATCGCGACCCGCGTGGCCAGCTCCGGCGTGATGTCGACGTTGGCGAGCCCGGCCACGCCGACCCGACCGAAGAGGCTGCGCGAGCCGCGGCTCTCCCACACGATCGAGGAGTTGATGACGGCGCCCTGCTCCACCGTCTTGAACGGGTACACCTTCACACCGGTGCCCAGCACCGCATGCTCGCCCACGAAGCACTCGTCGCCGAGGACGACGCCCTCCTCGCCGCGCACCCCGGCCCGCAGATCGCACGAGCGGCCGATGGTGGCGCCTCGGAGGCGGACCGCCTCGCCGAGGTACGAGTTGTCGTGGACGATGACGCGCTCGAGGTCGGCGTTGGCCCGCACCCGCACGTTGGTGCCGAGCACGGTGTAGGGCCCGAGTCGCACGCCGGCCTCGATCCGGCAGTTCTCGCCGAGGACTGCGGGGCCCACGACGGTGGCGTCGGGGTGGATCTCCGCCCCCTCCCCCACGTGGATGCCGTCGCCCATCTCGAAGCCGGGCACGTCGACCTGGACCCGACCGTCGAGGATGTCCTTGTGCGCCGAGAGG
Organism: Acidimicrobiales bacterium; assembly: GCA_045807565.1. Taxonomy (GTDB): domain Bacteria; phylum Actinomycetota; class Acidimicrobiia; order Acidimicrobiales; family VFJN01; genus VFJN01. The sequence continues at coordinate 8,159 of JBJMHD010000103.1, forward strand.
TAGCTCTCGAGCGTGCCGACGTCCTCCCAGTAGCCCTCGGCGATCGCGCCGTACAGCGGCTTGCCCGCCTTCAGGAGCGCGGGGAACACCTCCGAGGAGAAGTCCACCGGCTGGTCCGCGGGGATGAAGTCGAAGACCTCGGGCTCCAGCACGAAGATGCCCGTGTTGATCGTGTCGCTGAACACCTGGCCCCACGACGGCTTCTCGAGGAACCGCTCGATGGAGCCGTCGTCGCGCGTGATCACGATCCCGAACTCGAGCGGGTTCTCCACCCGCACGAGGCCGATCGTGGCGAGGGCCTCCTTCGCCTCGTGCTCCTTGACGATGGCGGTGAGGTCGACGTCGGTGAGGACGTCACCCGAGATCACCAGGAACCGCTCGTCGAGCTCGTTGATGGCGTTGCGCACCGATCCGGCGGTGCCGAGCGGCGTCTCCTCCGTGCAGTAGGAGATCCGCACGCCGAAGTCCGAGCCGTCGCCGAAGTACGACCGGATGTTGTTGGCCATGAAGGCGAGGGTGACGACGATCTCGTCGAAGCCGTGCTGCTTCAGGAGCCGCACGATGTGCTCCATCATCGGCTCGTTGACGAGCGTCATCATGGGCTTGGGCGCGTTCGACGTGAGCGGCCGCAGCCGCGTGCCCTCACCCCCAGCCATGATCACAGCCTTCATGGAGCGGACGGTACCCCTGCTTCGGAGGTTGAAGCCCCCGGATCGCTTCGGCCCTCGTCCAGAGCCCGGCGCGCCATCGGGATGTAGAGGGCGGCCGAGTACCAGGACAGCACCAGCCCCGGGATGCCGGCGACCCAGGCCAGCGTGCCGGCCACGTCCGCCCAACCGAGGGTGCTCTCCGACGCGAGGAAGAGCGGGAAGGCGATCATGAGGAAGAAGGTGCCGGCCTTGCCGTACCAGGTGACCTCGATCCGGCGCGCGCCGAGCGCGGCCAGGGCCAGGGTGGCACCGGCGACCAGCGCCTCCCGAACGAGGACGGCCACCGCGAACCAGATCGGCACCGAACCGTCCACGAGGATGCCGCCCACACCGACGAAGAACAACAGCCGGTCGGCCACGGGATCGAGGATCTTCCCGATGTCGGACACCTGGTTGAAGTGCCGGGCGATGTAGCCGTCGAGGAAGTCGGTGATCCCGAGCACGGCGAGCAGCGCGGCCGCCTTCGCCCGATCCTCTTGGCCGAAGAGCAGCCAGAGGAACACGGGGAGCATCGCCAGCCGGATCACCGTGATCACGTTGGGGACGGTGAGGATCCGGTCGGTCCTCACCTCGTCCGGCGCGAGCGGCACGTCGTCGCCAGCGGCCTCCGTCACGCGCTCACCCTACGATGCCCGCTCGATGCCGACGCTCTTCACGAAGATCATCGAGGGCGACATCCCGGGCCGCTTCGTGTGGCGCGAGGACGACGTGGTGGCGTTCCTCACCATCAACCCGATCACCACGGGGCACACGCTGGTGGTGCCGGTGGCCGAGGTCGACCACTGGCTCGACCTCGCGCCGGCGGTGGCGGCCCGCTGCTTCGACGTGGCCCAGGTGATCGGCCGGGCGCAGATGGCCGCGTTCCGGCCAGCGCGGATCGGGATGATCATCGCCGGCCTCGAGGTGCCCCACACGCACCTGCACCTCATCCCGATCGACAGCGAGGGCGACCTCAGCTTCGCCAAGGCCGACCCGGACCCGGCCGCCGAGGCGCTCGACGAGGCCGCCGAGCGCCTGCGCGACGCCCTCCGCCAAGCCGGCCACGGCGGGGCCGTGCCGGCCGGCTGACGTCCGCATCAACGGCAGATGCGCAGGATCAGCTCCCGAACGGCACCGGGCCGTGGTCACCGATCACCTCGAGGTGGGTGACGACGCCGCCCGTCGGCATGAGCAGGTGCAGCAGGATCGCCGGGGGCTCGTGGTTCCACGCCGCTGGGTGGTCGCCGAGGTCGAGCTGCACGGCATGGGCGGTGCCCGGCGCCGTCAGCGCGATCGTGCCGGCGAAGCGGCGGGTGATGGAGCGGTGCAGGTGCCCCGAGAGCACGCGCTCCACCTGAGGATGGGTGGCGATCACGGCGGCCAGCCCTGCGGCTGACGCGGGGTCGAGCCCCATCGCGTCCATGTGCTCGATGCCCGTGGCGAACGGCGGATGGTGGACCGCCACGACCGTCGGCGCGCCGGGTGCGGCCGCCAGCGTCTGGTCGAGCCAGCTGAGCTGCGCGGCGTCGAGGGAGCCACCCGGCTCCGGGTAGCGGGAGCTGTCGAGGGTGACGACGCGCAGTGGACCCTCGATCACGCCGTCGGCCCGGCCGCCGGGCTCACCGTGCACGTGGTCGGGGAACGCGGCCCGCAGCTCGTCGGTGAGGTCGTGGTTGCCCGGGACGAGGTGGAAGCGCGCCCGCAGCGGCTCGAGCAGCTTGTTCAGGTGTGCGTACTGCGCGGGCGTGCCCTCGTTCACGAGGTCGCCTGTGAGGAGGACGAGGTCGGGCTGCGGGTCGAGGCCGTTCACGTGGTCGACGGCCTCGCCCAGGCACCTCGCGCTGTCGACGTCGCCGAGCAGGCGCTGCCCCTCCTCCACGATGTGCGGATCGCTCAGCTGGGCGACGAGCACCTCAGCTCGCCTCCTCGAGCGGCGGGGCCTGGTCGGTGAGCTGGGGGCCGTCGTTGCGCACGTTGTTGACCTCCGTCGAGATCGTGTGCATCTGGATGATCTCGGGAGGGGCCGGGACGAGGAGCTTCCCGAGCAGGTCCAGGTCGTCGATGTCGCGGTCGAGCCACGTGTCCCACGCCGATGCCGGGAGGATCACCGGCATGCGGTCGTGGATCTTGGCCATCTCGGCGTTGGCGTCGGTGGTGATGATCGTGCAGCTGCGGAGGGGCTCCTGGTCCTTGTTGGGGCCCCGCCACACCTCCCACAGCCCCGCGAAGGCGTAGGGCTCCCCATCCGGGCGGTGGATGTAGAAGGGCTGCTTCTTGCCCTTCGGGTCCTGCGCGTTCTTCTGCCACTCGTAGAACCCATCAGCGGGGATGATGCAGCGCCGCTTCCTGAAGGCCGACTTGTAGGCGTTCTTCTCGGCCAGCGTCTCGGCACGGGCGTTGATCATCTTGGAGCCGATCTTGGCCTCCTTCGCCCACAGCGGGACCAGGCCCCAGTGGAAGGCGTCCACGACGCGCGTCGTGCCATCGGACAGGACCGCGTAGACGTCCTTGGTGGGTGCGACGTTGTACGACGGCTCGAGGAGGGCCTCCGGGGCCTCGGCCTCGAAGTAGGCAGCGATCTGATCGGGCGGCGTGGCGGAGACGTAGCGGCCGCACATGCCCCGAAACTACCGGCCCTGTCGGAGGCTCCGGTCGTAGGGTCGGCGCGTGAGCACGTGGACCGTCGGCGACATCGAGGTCACGCGGGTCGAGGATCCTGGCTTCGAGCTCGTCCTCCCGTCGGACGAGGCCACCGTCAGCGCCCTCCAGCGGTCGCCCTGGCTCTCTCCGCACTTCGTCACCGATGACTGGTCCCTCGACATCGGGTCGACCTGCACCGTGGTGCGGACTCCCGATGCGGTGCTGCTCGTCGATCCGTTCCTCACCTTCGACGACGCCGATCGGCTCGGCCCGCGCCTGCAGGCGCTGCGCGACGCCGGCGTGGAGGCGGACGACGTCGACATCGTGATCAACAGCCACGTGGACGGCATCGGCGCCAACGTGCTGCGAGATGGCTCCCCCACGTTCCCCTCGGCGCGCTACCTCGTGCCCCGCGCCGAGCTCGAGGCGATGCGCAGCGGTGCGCACGGCGAGACACGAGCCGACGCGCTGCTCGCACTTCAGGAGGACGGCATCGTCGAGCCAGCTGATGCTGGCCCCGTGGTGGACGGCATCCGGCTCGAGGAGGCCCCCGGCCACAACCCCGGCATGCACGTGGTGTGGATCGAGGACGGTGATCGGTCGGCGGTCGTGGTCGGCCACCTGTTCCTCCACCCTGCGCAGATCGCCGCTCCGAACGTCGACAACGCCGACCTCGACCCGGTCGCCCTCGAGGCCACCCGTCGGGCGCTGCTCGCCCGCTGCGTGGAGGAGCGCGCGCTGCTCATCGGCCCGCTCTTCGCCTCCCCCGGCGGCGGACAGGTGGTCCCCGATGGCGACACCTGGGCGCTCGCCACAGAGGCCACCCCTGCGACCGTGCCCTGATCTGGTTCGGCCAGCACGCGGGAGTCCGCGCTCGCTCGCAAGCCTAAGGTCGGGCGGTGGCCACGGTGATGGAGCGCCTCGGTGCTGCCATGAACGCGCACGACCTCGAGGCGTTCGTGAGCCTGTTCTCGGCGGACTACCAGAGCGAGCAGCCCGCCCACCCGAACCGTGCGTTCCGCGGCGCCGATCAGGTTCGCGACAACTGGACCGCGGTGTTCGCGGGGGTTCCAGACCTCGTGGCCGAGCTCCTCACGTCCGCGAACATCGGTGACGGGGTCGAGATCGGCGAGTGGTCATGGCATGGCACGCACACGGACGGCTCCGACTTCGCGATGCGGGGCGTCATCGTCGCCGGCGTGAAGGACGAGCAGATCGGTTGGGCGCGGCTGTACATGGAACCGGTGGAGCGAAGCGGTCCTGACATCGGCCAGATGGTCAGAGAGACGTATCGGCCCCCCGACGGCCACGAGTCCACGAGCTGACCGACCGGCTTCGCGCCCGGCGGCCATGCCCCTGATGGTGATCGAGACCTGGCGGGGCCACGACGCCGCAACGCAACAGGGGCCACCCCTGCGGATGGCCCCTGATCTGCGACTTCTCCGTCGGGCCGAGAGGATTCGAACCTCCGACCTTCTGACCCCCAGTCAGACGCGCTAACCAAACTGCGCCACGGCCCGGGATTGGAGAGTCGAACCTACCAGACGCCTCCTCGAGCCCCCTCAACCCGCGGAGGGTGCTTCTCGCGCCGCGCGCGACTCGGTACCGTCACCGCCGTGCGGTTTCGGCGGCGGATGGCAGAGGGCAGCGCGGACGCGGTCATCGACCTGCGCGAGCGGCTCGCCCCGTACGTGGAGGTCGACCTCGACGCGCTCGACGAGGTGCCCGAGCGCGAGGACCGTCCGCCGGACCCGCTGCTCACCGGCCCGACGATGCGCGTGCGCCCGCTACGTGCCCGGCCGTACGAGCCTCGTCACCTGGCCACCTAGGTCCCCGCACGATGCGGCACGGATCTGCGTAGGGTCCGAGCCATGGAACGCACGACGCTCGGGACGACCGGGATCCAGGTGAGCCGCTACTGCCTCGGGGCGATGATGTTCGGCGCCTGGGGCAACCGGGACCACGACGACAGCATCAAGATCATCCACACCGCGCTCGATGCCGGCATCAACTTCATCGACACCGCCGACGTGTACTCGGGCGGTGAGTCCGAGGAGATCGTCGGCCAGGCCATCAAGGGCCGCCGCGACGAGGTGGTGCTGGCCACGAAGTTCGTGGCCCCCATGAGCGAGGACTCGAACCACCGGGGCTCGTCGCGCCGATGGATCATGCGCGAGGTCGAGGACAGCCTGCGGCGCCTCGGCACCGACCACATCGACCTGTACCAGGCGCACCGGCCCGACCCCTCTACCGACATCGACGACACGCTCGCCGCGCTGTCCGACCTGGTCCACCACGGCAAGGTCCGGGTGATCGGGAGCTCCACGTACCCCGCCGAGCAGATCGTGGAGGCGCAGTGGGTCGCGGAGCGCCGCGGGCGGGAGCGCTTCCGCTGCGAGCAGCCCCCGTACTCGATCTTCGTGCGGGGCATCGAGACCTCGGTGCTGCCCACCTGCCAGACCTATGGCATGGGGGTGATCCCGTGGAGCCCGCTGGCCGGCGGGTGGCTCACCGGCCGGTACCGCAAGGACGCACCGCAGCCGGAGACCGGACGGGCACGGCGCACCCCCGATCGCTTCGACTACGAGCGGGCCGAGAACCAGCGCAAGCTCGACCTGGTCGAGTCGCTCCTCGCGCTCGCCGGGGAGGCAGGGATCTCGCTCACGCACCTCGCCATGGCCTTCGTCCTCGAGCACCCTGCCGTGACCTCGGCCATCATCGGTCCCCGCACGATGGAGCAGCTCACCGACGTGCTCGACGGCGCCGACGTCCGACTGTCAGACGACGTGCTCGACAAGATCGACGAGCTGGTGCCACCCGGCACCAACGTGAACGTCGCCGACACCGGCTGGCAGCCGAACAGCCTTCGGCGCTCGCAGCGTCGGAGGCCGCGGCGCCCGAGCTGAGCGCTAGCGGTCCGCGCCGACGGGCGACAACGGAACGGTGTCGAGCTGCACCCGGTGCAGCAGCGCGCCCAGGACCGGCGTGACGGCCACCGAGACGGCGGTCCAACCGAGGAGGATCTGGGCGACGAGGGGCATGGTCAGAGGATGAACGCCACAAACCGGGACAGGTAGGCACATTCCGGGAATGGCCCGATGTGACTACCCCCGTCATCGTCCGCTCGAACCATGCGGGGAGGATCCCGTGCGCATGCCCCCGGGGCAAGCACCCTGGCGGCGGTCAGGGACTCAGCTGAACAGCCAGAAGATGAGCTGGATCAGACGCCAGCCCAGGTAGATCACGGTGACGGCGATCAGCAGCTTGAAGTGCCACGGTGCGCCCTCGGTCTCGAACCGGCTGATCTTCTCGGGCTCGCCCACCTGCCGGCCGCACACCGGACAGGTGCCGTCGGTCTTCAGGCTGTTGGGGTTGTAGAAGCGGTCGCAGGTCTCGCAGTGCGGCACGCGGTCAGCCCTCCTCGTGGCGACGGGTGCGGGGGCCCGCCGTCGCGACCCGACTCGGGACCGGTCGCCCCACGAGCTCGCCGGCGAGCCGCGCCGCGCCGATCAGGCCGTCGACGCTGATGCCGGTGGCCACGCCGAGGTCGTCGAGGAGCGCGACGAGCTCCTCGGTGGCGAGGTTGCCGGCGGCGCCCGCCGCGAAGGGCGACCCCCCGAGCCCGCCCACGGAGGTGTCGAACCGGGTGACGCCGAGCTGCATGCCGGCGTAGGCGCACACGAGCGCGGTGCCCCGAGTCTCGTGCAGGTGCAGGCCGATGTCCGCACCGACGGCGTCGATGACCTCGGCGACCCGGCGAGGCGTGGCCATCCCGGTCGTGTCGGCACAGGTGATGGCGGCGCAGCCGCTGTCCCGCAAGCGCATCGCGAGCTCGGCCACCTCGCGCGGCGCGACGTCGCCCTCGTACGGCGAGCCGAAGCTGCAGCTGAGCACGGCGTCGACAGGCACGTCGCCCGCGACCTTGCAGATCTCGGCGATCGCGTCCGCCGACTCGTCCACCGACATGTGGACGTTGCGCTGGCTATAGGCCTCCGACATCGAGGCGGTGACGGTGAGCTCGTCGATCTCGCACTCGAGGGCGAGCTCAGCGCCCCGGACGTTGGGCACCAGCGCCGAGTAGCGCACGCCCCCGGCACGGGGCACGGCCGCCAGCACCTCGGCGGCGCCCGCCATGGCCGGGACTGCCGTCGGCGAGACGAACGCCACGGCCTCGATGCGGACGACGCCCGCCGCCACCAGGGCTTCGACGAGCCGCACGCGGTCCCCCACCGCCACGGGCGCCTCGGGCTGGAGCCCGTCCCGTGGGCCGACGTCACGGATCGCGACGGAGCTCGGTAGGGCGGGGAGGTCCACGGCGACCAGCGTGCCGTCGGCGGGCGGCGGGCGCCAACCCAGGCTCAGACGGGAGGCACGCCGTGCCGGCGGTCGCTGAAGTGGCGGTCCTTGCCGCGGGCCAGCGCCAGCCGCCGGATGACCTCGCTCCGCAGGTCGGGGAAGTCGACGACGGCGTCGATCACGAGCTCCGACGCGAGACGGTAGAGGTCGACGTCCTCCTCGTAGATCGTGCGCTGCTCGTCGATGTACGCGGCTCGCTCGTCGGGATCGGCGATGGCGGCGATCTTGTTGGCGAACACCGCGTTCACCGCGGCCTCGGGACCCATCACCGCGATCTTGGCGGTGGGCAGCGCGATGCAGGCCTCGGGCTCGAAGGCCGGGCCGCTCATGGCGTACAGCCCGGCGCCGTACGCCTTGCGGACGATCACCGAGACCTTGGGCACCGTGGCCTCGCTCACCGCGGTGACCATCTTGGCGCCGTGTCGGATGATGCCCTGGCGCTCGACGTCGGTGCCGATCATGAACCCCGGGACGTCGGCGAGGAACACGAGCGGGACGTTGAAGGCGTCGCACCACCAGATGAAGCGCGCCGCCTTGTCGGCGCTGTCGACGAAGAGGGTCCCACCGAGCGCCATCGGGTTGTTGGCCACGATCCCGACCGGGCGGCCCTCGAGCAGACCGAGGCCCACGATGAGCTCCGGTGCGAACAGGGGCTTCACCTCGAAGAAGCTCTCGGCGTCGACGAGGCCGTCGATCAGCGTGTGCATGTCGTAGCCCTGCGCCTCCGCCGTCGGCACGAGGGCGGAGGTGATCTCCTGCACAGGTGGCGCCGCCTCGTACACCGGAGGCTCCTCGCGCCAGGTCTGGGGCAGGTAGGCCAGCACCGCCTTGGCCTGCTCGATGGCGTCGGCGTCGTCGACGGCGAGGTTGTCTCCGCAGCCCGACACGGTGGCGTGCATCCGAGCACCGCCCATCTCCTCGAGCGTGGCCCGCTCGCCGATCACCATCTCCGCCATCCGCGGCGAGCCGAGGTACATGGAGGCGTTCCCCTCCACCATGATCACGATGTCGCAGAAGCTCGGGATGTAGGCGCCGCCCGCCGCGCTCGGCCCGAACAGGCAGCAGATCTGGGGCACCCGACCCGAGAGGCGGACCTGGTTGTAGAAGATGCGCCCGGCGCCTCGGCGGCCCGGGAACAGCTCCACCTGGTCGGTGATGCGCGCGCCCGCCGAGTCGACCAGCCAGAACACGGGCAGCTCGTGGCGCAGCGCGTGCTCGGTGGCGCGCACGATCTTCTCGACGGTGCGAGCGCCCCACGACCCCGCCTTCACCGTGGGGTCGTTGGCCACGACCACGACCGGGCGGCCGTCGACCCGTCCGACACCCGTGACCACCCCGTCGGCGGGAAGGTCGTCCGCCATCGTGTTGGCGAGCAGCGCATCCTCCACGAACGACCCGTCGTCCAGGAGCAGACCGAGCCGGTCGCGCACGAACAGCTTGCCCTGGGCCGCCAGCTTCTCCGCCTGGGAGTGCAGGTTGCCGGAGAGCGCCCGCTCCGTGCGCTTGGAGAGCTCGGGATCCACGAGGAGGCCTAGGCGCGCTTGATGGCGAGGATCGCGATGTCGTCGGAGATCGGCTCGGTGGCGAAGTCGCGGGCCGCCTCGAGCAGCACCTTGCAGAGCACGTCGGGCGACACGCCGGGATCGCGCCGGAGGGTGTTGGCCACCCGGTCCTCACCGAAGAGCTGCTCGCCGGCGCGAGCCTCGGCCAGCCCGTCCGTGTAGAGGAGCAGCAGGTCGCCGACGTCGAGCGGGATCTCGCGGCTCGTGTACTCGCCCTCGGGGTCGAGCATGAGCAGCGGTCCGGTGGCCCGCAGGGGGCGGACCTCGCGGTCGTGCCACAGCCAGGCGGCCGGGTGGCCGGCCGAGGCGACGCGCAGCGCGGCCGCCTCCGTGTCGAACACGACCACGCAGATCGAGATGAACTCCTCCACCCGCTCGAGCGCCGACATCTGCCGGTTCAGCTCCTCGAGCGCCTGGGCCGGGTCGCGGAACTGCCGCAGGAACACCCGCAGGAGGTACTTGGCCTGGAAGGCCGTGATGGAGGGCTCGATGCCGTGGCCGGTGACATCGCCGATCACGGCGGCGATGCGGGTGGGCGCCACGCGGAACACGTCGTAGAAGTCGCCGGCCATGAGGCCAGTGCCCGCCTGGTACACGCGGCCGAGCTCGAAGCCCGCGAAGTCCGGGAGCTCCTCGGGTGCGAGGCGGGCGGCCCACCGCCGCGGCGCCAGCTCCTCCTGCGAGAGGACCTCCTCGGCTCGCCGCTCGAGGACGCTGCGGTCCTCGGCCAAGCGCGCCTCGCGCCGGAAGTCGCGCAGGTACAGCACCGACAGGCCCACCGGCACCAGGATGAAGGCGAACAGCAGGACGGCCTGGTCCGAGTCGAGGACGGCCACCACCGCCGCCGCCACCGCCAGCACGGCGTAGAGCGTGACGGTGTGGACCTCCTTGCGATAGCTCGACCGCGCGAGGACCGTGGCATCCGCCTCGGGACCGAGATCGTCCTCGATGCGATGCCAGACGCGCTGGAGGTGCTGGGCTGACCGGCCCCAGACGACCGCAGCCACGAGGGCGGCCACCGCCACGACGGCCAGGATCGGCTTGTCCATTTGGTCCGAGAGGCTACCTGCGCACCGATCTGGAGCGAAGACGGATCTACCGGGCCGTCAGGATGCCCCGGGGACAGGGGTTCGCTCCCCCGTCCAGGCGCTGACGTCCACGCCCAGCTGCTTCATCCCGAGCACCACTGCGGGTGGGTTGAGCGTGGCCGGCGCCCAGTCCGGGTCCCACATCCGCTCGTCACCCGTGGCCTTCACGAAGAGCGCCGTCTGCTCGATGGTGAGCAGCACGCCCCGGCGGCTCGTGATGCGCTCGAAGCGGTCGGCGTGGTGGGCGTCGAGGACGAAGTTCATCGAGTCGCACTGGTGGACGATGTCGTCGTTGTTCCAGTCCCACGGGGTGGTGCTGATGTGCACGAGGGCGGCATCGGCGGGGGTGACGACCCCCTCGCGACCCTGGAGCTCCACCGGAGCGAGGCAGCACGCGCAGTAGCTCTTCAAGGTGAGGTCCTTGCCCTGGAACGGCGGCATCTTCGAGATGGCCACCGATTCGAGGGCGCACCCGGCGTAGGAGTGGAACGTGCCGTCGATCCACACCTCGACCTGGCTCGGGAAGCTGGAGAACGGCTGGAACTTCAGCACGTTGCAGTTGACCGAGTCCTGGTCGACCACGCAGATGATGCCGAGCTGGAGCTCCTTGTAGCCCTGCACGATCTGCCGCCGGTCGAGCCCGGTCCCCTCGTGGGCGGCGCGCAGGTTCGGCCCGCGCCCGTGCTCGCACCAGAACTCGTAGACGAAGGCGCGCAGTGCCTTCGCGGCGTCGGAGAACTCGAAGGCGGGCACGTTCTGCGGCATGGCGCGGAGTCTGACACAGCGTCAGACCAACGGATCGGACGCGGCTCCCGAGGCACAATGGGTCGTTCACGGGGGGCAACATGCCGACGCCGCGCCAGCGGGGAGACACGAGCTACGTCGCGGTGGGTGATGCCGATGTCGCGTACCGGGTCATCGGTGGCGGTCCGTTCGACCTCCTCTACTGCTACGGCTTGGGCAGCCACGTCGACATGGCGTTGGATGACCCGCGCGATGGCCAGTTCCTGGAGGCGCTGGCGTCGTTCAGCCGCCTGATCTTCTTCGACCGTCGGGGAACGGGAGCATCCGACGGTCTGCCTCGCAACGCCATGCCGGCATGGGAGGACTGGACCGACGACCTGCGGGCGGTGCTCGATGCCACCGGGTCGGACCGGAGCGCGATCGTCGGTGCACTCGACGCGGGGCCGATAGCGATGATGTTCGCGGCGTCGCAGCCCGAGCGCGTGAGCGATCTCATCCTGGTCAACACGTCGCCCCGCTATCTCGAAGCGGACGACCACCCGATCGGCGTGCCCCAGCGCACGGTCGATGCGGCGGTGGAGACGGTGGCCGCGCTCTGGGGGACCGAGGAGTACGCCACCCTGTTCTTCGACCCGAGGGGAACCGACGACGCAGCGTACGTCCGCAGCCAAGCGCGGAGGTTCCGCGCTGCCGCGACACCGCGCGCGGCAGCAACGCAGCTCCGATACATCATGGAGAACGTCGACGTTCGTCCGGCGCTGCCCCTCATCCAAGCTCCAACCCTCGTGCTCCACACGAGCCAGAACCCGTTCATCAGCATCGACCATGGCCGATACCTCGCGGACCACATCCCAGGAGCGACCCTTCGTGAGCTGCCGGGCGACGGCATCGGGTTCAACGACCAGTTCGCCCTGGTCCTCGAGGAGATCGCGGAGTTCCTGACCGGGGAGCGCCCGGTCGTCCCGGTGGAACGCGTGCTCACGACAGTGCTGTTCACCGACATCGTCGGCTCGACCGAGCACCTGGCCTCACTGGGAGACCGGCGATGGAGCGCGCTGCTCGATGCCCACGACCGAGCGGTCCGCGAGCAGCTGCGCCGATTTCGTGGACGGGAGATCAAGACCACCGGCGATGGGTTCCACGCCTGCTTCGACGGTCCCGGTCGGGCGATCGCGTGCGCGAGGTCGATCACAGAGGTGGCGCGCAAGCTGGGCGTCGAGGTGCGAGCCGGTCTGCACTCGGGCGAGTGCGAGGTGCGCGACGGTGACCTCGCTGGCCTCGCCGTGCACGTGGCCGCCCGCATCGGGTCGCTGGCCGGGCCCGGGGAGGTGTTGGTCTCGAACACGGTGACGGACCTGGTCGCGGGCTCTGGCATCGAGTTCGCGGACCGGGGGGTGCGCGAGCTCAAGGGGATCCCGACCACCTGGCGCCTGTTCGCCGTGGCGGATGCCACGCCTGGACCTCGTCTCCGGCGGGCATAGCCTCGACGATCACGCCCGGCTCCGGTGCAGCGCGACATCTGCGCGCCCGGCGACCAGCGGCATGTCGAGGTACGTGAGCAGGCCGGGTGGCGCCTCGCACACGTAGGGCACGGCGCTCACGCAGTGCATGGCGGTGGCGACGATGCCGGGGTTGCGGGCGAGCCCGGCTTCGATGCTCTCGGGGTGGAGGCCCTTGACGGTGACGAACGCACCGGGATCACCGGTGACCTCGATCTCGAAGCGCTCGCCCTCCGGGCCGAAGCGCCACGGAGGGTCGAGGTGCTCGTCACCCATGAGCCAGTTGACGGCGGCCGTGATCACCGGCTCGCCGTCGACGAGGCCCTCCCACCGGAACCGCTGTGCGGCGACGAGCCCCGGCTCGATCGCTCCGATCGGCGAGTCGATGGGAGCTACGGCCACGGCGACGTCGTGGGTGGTGCGCAGCTGCGGCTCGAGGTCGAAGCCGAGCTCGGCGGCGACCATGAGGACCGACTGGCGGAAGCCGGCACCGAGGGCGTCCGCCATGATGCTCGTGCGCGCGTGCTCGGGGGTCGTCCCGAAGAGCATCCAGTCGCGGATGACGTCGGGAGCGCCGTAGGTGCGGATGTCCGAGAACTCCTCGGCGCGGACCTTGGTGATCGACCCGGCCATCGCCGAGATCATCAGCGGGAAGCGCTCCGTGATGCCGCCGGGGTGGATGCCGGTGCCGTGAAGGGTGACCCCGGCCGCCTGGCACACGACGTCGAACCGAGCTCGCTCCTCGTCGGGCGGGAAGAACCAGCCGAGGGGCGTCACCACGTTGGTGCCCGACTCGAGGATCCGGGTCACGACACCCGGATCGGCCATGAGCGGCGCATAGACCGCGCAGTCGGCGTCGATCGCCAGCGCGGCGTCGACGTCGCTGGTGGCGATCACGCCGATCGGGTCGGCCCCGATCAGCGTCCCCGCGTCGGCACCGTCCTTCGACGGGCTGTGCACCCAGCACCCCACCAGCTCGAGGTCAGGGTGCGCCAACACGCCCTCGATCGCTGCCCGTCCCACGCCGCCCGTCGCCCACTGCACCACGCGGTACGCCATCGAGCGATGTCTAGCGGAGCGCGCCACGGCTCGTCCCTTAGCCTCCGGCAGGTGACCTTCGACGTCGAGCGGGCGCGTGCGCTCACGCCCGGGTGCGACGAGGTGCTGCACCTCAACCACGCCGGGGCCTCGCTGCTCCCCCAGCCCGTGCTGGACGCCGTCATCGGCCACCTGCGGCTCGAAGCGCAGACGGGCGGCTACGAGGCCGCCGCGGAGGCCGCCGACGCGCTTCGACGCCCGTACACGGCGCTCGCCGAGCTGATCGGCGCGGCACCGGAGGAGATCGCGCTGCTCGACTCGGCGAGCCGGGCGTGGGACATGGCGGTGTACTCGCTGCCCCTCGAGCCGAACGATCGGATCCTCATCGGACGGGCCGAGTACGGCGCCAACGCCATCTCCCTGCTCCAGCTCCAGCGTCGCACCGGCGTGCAGCTCGTGCTCATCGAGGACGACGCCCACGGGCAGATCGACCTCGACGCGCTGGCCCAGGCCCTCGAGGAGGACGAGACGGCGATGGTGTCGCTCGTCCACGTGCCCACCCAGAGCGGGCTCGTGAACCCGGCGGTGGAGGTCGGTCGCCTCTGCCGCGACGCCGGCGTGCTGTTCGTGCTGGACGCCTGCCAGTCGGCGGGCCAGCTGCCCCTCGACGTGCGCGAGCTCGGGTGCGGGATCCTCACCGGAAACGGCCGGAAGTTCCTGCGCGGCCCCCGCGGCACCGGCTTCCTCTGGATGCACCCGGAGCTCACCCCTCGCGTGGAGCCGGTGATGCTCGACCTGCACGCCGCGAGCTGGGTGGCTCCCGATCGCTACGAGATCCGTCCGGACGCCGGCCGCTTCGAGATGTGGGAGCGCGATGCCGCGGCCCAGGTGGGGCTCGGCGTAGCGGTGGAGCACGCCTTGGGGTGGGGCATCGACGCCATCGCCGAGCGCACCACGACCCTGGCCGCCGGCCTGCGCGAGCGGTTGGCCGAGCTCCCGGGCGTGACGGTGCGCGATCGAGGCGAGCGTCTGTGCGCCATCACGACCTTCACGGTGGACGGCATCGAGCCCGCGGAGGTGCAGGCGCGGCTGCGAGCCGACGGAGTGAACGTGTCCGTCACCACGCTGGACTCCGCGCAGCTCGATCTGTCACACCGGGGGCTCGAGAGCGTGGTGCGCGCCTCCGTCCACTACGTGACGACGGACGACGAGCTCGACGACTTCGCCGAGCGGCTCCGCCGCCTCATCGGCCGGTGACGCTGGTCAGCTCCGGCGACGGACCCGGAGCTTGATGGGCGTCGCGCCGAGGTCGAAGGCCTCGCGGAGGCTGCGCTCGAGGTAGCGGAGGTAGGGCGCAGGCACCGTACGGTTCGAGAACAGCGTGAAGGTGGGCGGATCGGTGGCGGCCTGGGTGCCATAGAGCACCCGCACGCCGTGCGGAGCGGGCTGCGCCTGCTGCGCGGCGCGGAGCACCTCGTTCACGCGGCCGGTGGGCACGCGCCGGTGGTAGTCCTCGATCGTCATCGACAGCGCCGGCAGCAGCTTGTGCACGCCCTTGCCCGACAGCGCCGAGATCTTCAGCACGGGGGCGTCGCCGATGAACCGCAGGCGCTCGCGCACCTGGTGGTCGAGGTCCAAACGTGCCTCGGCGTCCGGCAACAGCTCGTGCTTGTTCAGGAGCACCACCACCGGGCTGCCAGCGGCGTCGATGCGCTCGGCCAGGCGCTGGTCCTGGGCGGTGACCCCGACGGTGCTGTCGATCACCAGGAGCGCGACGTCAGAGCGGTCCACCGCCTGCAGCGCGCGCACGAGCGAGTAGTACTCGGTGGCCTCGTCGATCTTCGCCTTGCGGCGCATGCCGGCCGTGTCCACGAAGCGGATCGGGCCCTCGTCCGTGTCCACGACGGTGTCGACGGTGTCCCGCGTGGTGCCCGGCAGGTCGTGCACCACCGCCCGGTCCTCGCCGATCAACCGGTTGAAGAGCGTGGACTTGCCCACGTTCGGACGCCCGACCAGAGCCACGGAGAAGATCCGATCCGCCTCGTCGTCGGGCAGCCCGAGGTCGTCGTCGACGGTGAGGTCATCGTGGTCACGCTCCTCCTCGTGGTCCTCGCCGACGGGCGGCTCCGGCAGGAGCTCCACCAGGCGGTCGAGCACGTCGCCCGCACCGCGCCCGTGCAGCGCGCTGATGGCGAGCGGGTCGCCGAGGCCGAGCGACAGCATCTCCCAGATGAGCCCGTCCCGGCTGGCGTCGTCGACCTTGTTGACCACCAGCAGCACGTCACCGCGGGCCAGCTCGCGCACGACCATCGCCACGCGGCTGTCCTCCTCCGTCACGCCGGTGACGGCGTCGACCACCACGATCACCACGTCGGCTTCGCGGATCGCCTGCTCGCTCTGGCGACTGACCTTGTCGTCGAGCGACGACCCCTTCGGCATCCACCCGCCCGTGTCGACCAGGGTGAAGGGCACGCCCTGCCACTCCGCGTCGACCAGCTTGCGGTCACGCGTGACGCCGGGCATCTCCTGCACGATCGCGACCCGCTGGCCCACGATGCGGTTCACCAGCGTGGACTTGCCGACGTTCGGTCGTCCGACGATCGCGACGGTGGGCGTGGTCATGTCGCCAGCGCGGCGCGCAGGGCATGGCCGTCCGTGGGGATGACCTCGACGGGACGGGGCAGGTCGGCCGGCGACGACCCGTCGAGGAAGCGGCCGTGCGACAGGCACACGTCCGGGAGCAGGTAGCGGTGTCCCTCGGGTTGCTCGGCGAGGACCCGCCGGAGGTCCTCCCCCACCAGGAGGCCGGTGACAGCGGTCGTGCCCCCGAAGAACCGGTTGTCAACCGGCACGAGGCGCACGTCGGCGCGGTCGAGGCGCCGCAGCAGCGGCTCCAGGACCCGGGCTCCGTAGGTGCTGGTGAGGATGCCGACCGGTGCCTTCCGCGACGGCCGCACCTGCAGGAGCTGGTCGGGGGTCGCCCGGGTTCCCCGGTAGGGCTCGTAGTCGGCGTCCGAGGATCCGGACGCGTCGGCCCAGGCGAAGAAGCCCTCCTGCTTCCCGGTGGCGTCGACCTTGTGGCCGAACAGCTCCTCCTCGAGCGTGCGCGCCATCCCCACGCCGTCCTCGTGCATGGCGAAGTCGTCGTAGGCCTCGACCCCGGGGAAGGGGCGCTCGGCGAGGAGGTAGTACTCGTCGCCCACGTACACGAGCCGCCGCCCGATCGTGTCCAGGTAGATCTGCTGCCAGGCCTCGACGCAGTCGACCACGGCCGCCGCCTCGGCCACGGTGTGCGCGCGCATCCGCGGCTCGGTGTTGTAGCGGCTGACCCCCAGCGGCACCACGCACAGCGACGCCAGCTCGGGGTAGCGGTCGAGCACGCCGGCCAGCGTGCCTTCGAGCACCTCACCGTCGTTGATGCCGGGGCACAGCACCACCTGGCCGTGGACCTCGACACCATGGTCGAGCAGAGCCCGCAACCACCGCAGGCTGGTGGCGCCTCGACGGTTCCGGAGGAGGTCGGAGCGCACCTCCGGATCGGTGGCGTGGATGGACACGTTGAGCGGGCTGAGGCGCTCGGTGACCACGCGTTCGAGGTCGGCCTCGGTGAACCGGGTGAGGGTGGTGAAGTTCCCGTACAGGAAGCTCAGGCGGTAGTCGTCGTCCTTCAGGTACAGGCTGTTCCGGAGCCCGGGCGGCAGCTGGTAGATGAAGCAGAACTCGCAGTGGTTGTCGCAGGTGCGCACCTGGTCGAAGAGGGCCGACTGGACCTCGACCCCGAGCGGCTCCCCCGCCGTCTTGTCCACGTCGACGGTGAGCTCGATGCCGCCCCGCCCCAGGTCGAGGACGGGATCGGCGTCGTCGACGAGGAGCCGCCACTCGATGATGTCGCGCGGGACCTGGCCGTCGATGGCGTGGACCTCGTCGCCCACCTCCACTCCGGCGCGCGCGGCCGGCGACCCCGGCGCGACGGCGACGACTCGGGGCGCGGGCATCGGACAAGGCTACGGCCTCCGTAGGCTGGATCCGATGGTCGACAAGGTGCTCCTCGCCGCGCCGCGCGGGTTCTGCGCCGGCGTGGAGATGGCCATCAAGGCGCTGGCGTGGATGGTCCGGGCCTTCGAGCCGCCGGTGTACTGCTACCACGAGATCGTCCACAACCAGCTCGTGGTCGACCGCTTCCGCGCCCTCGGTGTGGTGTTCGTGGACGACATCGCCGAGGTGCCTCCGGGCCGCCCGATCATGCTGTCCGCGCACGGCTCGGCGCCGGAGGTGGTGGCCGCCGCCCGTGCCAGCGGCGGCTACGTGGTGGACGCGGTGTGCCCGCTCGTGACCAAGGTGCACCACGAGGTGAAGGTGCGGGCGGGCAAGGGCTACCAGATCGTGTACGTCGGCCACGAGGGCCATGAGGAGGCGGTCGGCACGATGGCCGTGGCCCCCGACTCGATCCACCGGGTGGAGTCGGTGGCGGACGTCGACGCGCTGCCGCCGATGGACCAACCGGTGGCGCTCCTGGCCCAGACGACGCTGTCGCACCGCGACTGGGCGGCCGTCGCCGCCCGCACCGCCGAGCGGTACCCGGACCTGTGGCGCCCGGGTCGCAGCGACCTGTGCTTCGCCACCACGAACCGCCAGTCCGCCCTCGGCGAGATCGCCAGCCGGTGCGACGCCGTGGTGGTCATCGGGTCGGCGAACTCCTCCAACACGAGGGCGCTCGAGCGCCTGGCGCGGGAGTCGGGCGCCCCGGCGGTGTACCGCATCAACGGCCCCGACGAGCTGCCCGCCGACCTCCACGGCCTCGTCGGCGTCACCGCGGGAGCGTCCGCACCTGAGGAGCTCGTCAACGACGTGATCGCCCACCTGGCGCCGGCCCACGGCGTGGAGGAGGTGCGGATCACCGAGGAGGACGAGTACTTCCCTCCGCCGCGGGAGCTCCGGGACCTGCTCACCGCGGTGGACGTGCTGGCCACGTTCTCCCTCGGCGGCAGCGTGCCCGACCGGCCCGGCCTCCGCGACCGCGACCTGGCGGCCAGCGACGCCCTGGCGATGCTCAGCCCCTGACCGGGGCAGGCGCTCGGCGGGCTTCCCGACGTAGCCTTCTCCCCATGACCGCTGTGACCAGCTTCCGGAGCATGGACGAGTCGACCGCCGAGCAGTGGGCGGTGATCGGGGTGGAGACGGCCCAGAACCAGGGCCGCGTGGCCGAGCGCGTGCTGGGGATGCTGCGCAGCCTCGGCGACATCACCGACGGCTTCGCCACCGACCAGCTCACGCACTGCCTCCAGACCGCCACGCTCGCCGAGCGCGCCGGGGCCGACGACGAGGTCGTCGTCGCGGCGCTGTGCCACGACATCGGGAAGGCGGTGAGCGTCCCGAACCACCCGGAGATCGCGGCCGCCATCCTCAAGCCGTACGTGCGGCCCGAGGTGCACACGATGATCCGGGTCCACCAGGACTTCCAGGGCCGCCACTACTACCACCACTTCGGCGGCGATCCCGACGCTCGCGAGAAGCACCGCGAGGAGCTGAGCGACGACGAGTTCGCGCTCGCCGAGCAGTTCGCTGACGAGTGGGACCAGAAGGCGTTCGACCCCGACTACGACACGCTGCCGCTCGAGCACTTCGAGGAGCGCGTCCGCAAGGTGTTCGGTGCCGCCGCCATCGTCCCGGCCGCCAGCGGAGACCGCTACAAGGACTGACGCCGGCTCACAACAGCGACTCGAGGACCTGGGCGACGCCGTCCTCGACGTTGCTGGCTGTCTGCTCGTCGACGACCGCCAGGAGCGCGGGATGGGCGTTGCCCATCGCGATGCCACGGCCGGCCCACGTGACCATGGCGATGTCGTTGTGGTTGTCGCCGATGGCGAGGACCTCCTCGGCGCCGACCCCGAGGCGCTCGCAGACCTTGCGCACGCCGAACGCCTTGTCGATGCCTTCACCGGTGATCTCGACGAAGGGCGCGCCGGAGGTCGTGGCGAAGGCACCGCGAGGCGTGAGGGGGACGACGGCGTCGAGCAGCTCGTAGTGCTGCACCTGAGGGTGGCCGACCATCAGCTTGCGGATCGATGCCGGCCGCTCCCCCACCGCCAGGTCGGGGCTCGCCGGCCGATCGAGGTTCGGTCGGTACGCGAGGAAGCCCGCCTCGTAGTGGAGGTCGTCGTCGGTCTCCCAGCCGTAGACGCAGCCCGGCAGCGCGC
This sequence comes from Acidimicrobiales bacterium, assembly GCA_045807565.1. Classification (GTDB taxonomy): domain Bacteria; phylum Actinomycetota; class Acidimicrobiia; order Acidimicrobiales; family VFJN01; genus VFJN01. The sequence goes on from JBJMHD010000103.1 coordinate 27,972, forward strand.
GATCGAGCGTGGTGAGGATCTCGTCGATGACGCGATCGGCGATGGGGTAGCTCGCGAGCGAGCGCTCCTCGCGGACGTGGTACAGCGAGGCGCCGTTCGAGCACACCACGAGGTCGAGGCCATCGGCGGGCTCCACGAGCGGCATCGCCGTCCACTGGCTCCGCCCCGTCGCCGCGACGACATGGATGCCAGCATCGGCCACGGCGCGGATCGCCTTGCGGGTGCGCTCCGACACCACGTCCTCGAGTCCGAGCAGGGTGCCGTCCAGGTCGGTGGCGACCAGGCGGATCGGGGCGGTCACCGAGGCGGGTTGGGGCGGCCGGCGCGGGCCTGGGCCTCGTCGAAGAGCTCCTGGATCTCGGCGTGGAGCTGCTCGGTGAGGCTCGCCACGGCGCTGCGCGGCGTGCGGCCCGACTCCGTGCGCGCCGGCGGCGCGATCGGGTCGCCGAGGATGAGTACCAGCTTGCTGGGCTTCAGCAGCTTGGCGCCCTTCGGCATCATCGCCTCGCTGCCGCCGATGCCCATCGGGATGATCGGCACGTCGGCCTTGGCGGCGACGTAGGCCGTGCCGTCGAACATCTCCTGCACCACCGGGCCGGTCTGGCGGGTGCCCTCCGGGAACATCACCAGCGGGCTGCCGCCTTCGATGATGTCGATGCAGGCCTTCATGGCGTCGCGGTCGGCGCTGCCGCGGTGCACGGGGAAGGCGCCGAGCATCGACACGAACCGGCCGAGGGCCTTCGACTTCCAGATGTTGTCCTTGCCCATGTACCGCATGGGTCGGCGGGTGACGAGGGACGTGAGCGCGAAGTCGACGTTGCTGCGGTGGACCGGGGCCAGGACGTAGGCGCCCTCCCGCGGGATCTTCTCTTCGCCGATCACCTCGACGCGTCCGAGGAGCTTGGCGACGAGCCAGATGAGCGCCCGCACCGCGCCGTAGGACACGCGGGTGGCCAGGCTCGGCGGACCGGTCCAGATGTCGATGTCGTCCCCCGGGCGCGTGCCCTTCACCTCGTCAGCCATCTGCCCTCCGTTGACCGAGCTTCCCGGCGATCGTGTCCACGATCTCCTCCACGCTCATCCCCGTGGTGTCGAGCAGGAAGGCGTCGTGGGCCTCGGTGAGCGGCGACACCTCTCGGCCCTGGTCGAGCGCGTCACGCCGGGCCAGGTCGGCGGCGACCGTCTCGTAGTCGAGGTCGGTGACCTCCTTCGACCGGCGCTGCGCCCGCACCTCGGGATCGGCGGTGAGGTACACCTTGAGATCGGCATCGGGGAACACCACGGTGCCGATGTCGCGCCCCTCCAGCACACCGCCGTCGCGCGCCACCACCCATTCGCGCTGTCGTCGCACCATCTCCGCTCGGACGGCGGGGTTGGCCGCCACGATGCTCACAGCGCGGCTCACCTCGGGTCCGCGGATCTCGATCGTGGCGTCCACGCCATCGACGGTGACGCCGTCGTCCCGCACCTCGAGCTCGATGTCGTTCACGATGCGTGCGACCCGCTCGGCCTCGCCCGGATCGACGCCGCGGCGCAGCGCCGCGAAGGTGACCGAGCGGTACATCGCTCCCGTGTCGAGGTAGCCGAGCCCCAGACGAGCCGCCAGTGCCTTGGCCACCGTGGACTTCCCCGAACCGGCGGGCCCATCGATGGCGATGACCTTCATGGCCTGCGGACCATAGCGCCGCCCTGTGACGGGTCCCGCAGCCCCTCGAGCAGGTGCCAGTACCCGGGGAACGTCTTGGCCACGCAGCCCGGGTCGGCGATCTGCACGCCCTCGGAGCGGAGCCCGGCCAGCGCGAACGCCATCGCCATCCGGTGGTCGTCGTAGGTGTGGATCGTCGCCGGGCGCAGCGGCCCCGGCCGCGGGCGGACGATGAGGCCGTCCGGCTCCTCGTCGGCATCGACCCCGAGGCGTCGCAGCTCGGCCACCACGTTGCCGATCCGGTCCGTCTCCTTGCCCCGGATGAACCCGATCCCGGTCATCCTCGTCGGGCCCTCGGCGAAGGCGGCCACGACGGCGAGGGTCGGTGCCGTGTCGGAGAGCTGGCTCATGTCCACCTCGACGCCGTGCAGGCGGCCGTCGCTCGTGACGGTCGTGCTCGACGAGCTGCGATCGACCTGCGCGCCCATGGCCTCGAGGACGTCGACGAAGGCGAGGTCGCCTTGCAGGGATCCCGCACCCAGCCCGTCGACGGTCGCCCGGCCCCCCAGCAGCGCAGCCGCC
>JBJMHD010000104.1:0-16218 GCA_045807565.1 Acidimicrobiales bacterium
TGCGGGTCGGTGCCGCCAAGACCTCGATCGCGCCGCGCCCCGGCTCCGGCGACACGTGGGAGACCGACCTCGGCGCGTGTCGCACCCTCGACCCCGCCTTCCTCGACCGCCTCGGCAGCCACCCCGGAGATGCCGACCACCTGGCGGACACGGGAAGCCCGTGGCCCGAGAACCCCGACTGCATCTACCAGGGCGGCTTCGGCATCGGTCCGATGAACCCGGTGTCCTCGTTCGACACCGAGCTCGGCCTGTGGGTCCGCGCGATCGCGATCGGTGACGGCGAGGACACCATCGTCCTCACCGTCATCGACGGCGAGGGTTGGCTCTGGGACTACGCCACCAAGTGCGATGACTGCGGCGCCAAGCAGCTCGGCCAGGAGCTCGGCGCAACGCTCGGGATCGACCCCGCTGGGATCGTGATCGCGGCCACCCACAGCCATGCCGCGCCCGACTTCATCGGTGGGTGGGGGTTCGTGCCCGACTGGTACATGCAGCAGGTCACGGACACGATCCGCCAGACCGTGACCGCCGCCGTGGGCGCGATGGAACCGGCCGTGATCGAGGTCGGCGAGCTCCAAGCGCGCGACCTGAACCACGAGCGCCGCGACACCTATCGCAGCGCCGAGACCCAGACCGCGGCTTGGCTCCGCGCCTACGTCCCGGCCACGAAGAAGCAGCCCGCTCGGACGATCGCGACGCTCGGCGCCTACGCCGCGCACCCGACCACCAAGGGCAACAACGGGGGTGTGGCCTCCGCCGACTGGGTCGGCGCCTTCGAGCGGTCGCTGGAGGATCGCTTCGGCGGCGTCGGCCTGCACTTCATGACGGGCCTCGGCAACATGTCCGCGTCCGGCGACACCGGGCCCTCGCTGGCCGCTCGCATCCCGGGGCTCGGCAAGGGCGCGCCGATCACGAAGCCCGACGTCAGCGCCGAGCAGACCACGTGGCTCCAGCCGGCGACGAACGTGCCGCTGACCAGCCTGGGCGCCGCCGGGTACTTCGACCGAGCCTTCGTGCAGAAGCCGGCCCAGGTCTCCGTGGGCAAGAGCGAGAACGCGCCCTGCACCTCCGCGTCGCCGGTGTCGGTGGAGGTCGCGGCCTCGGCGCTGCGGATCGGTGACCAGCTCGCCATCACCGCAGGTCCGGGCGAGTACTTCAGCAACCTCACCAACACGATCATCGAGCAGAGCCCGACGCCCTTCACGATGCCGCTGGCGCAGGCGAACGACGCGCTCGGCTACATCCCGCAGTCCTTCGAGCTGAACCCGGTCGGCCAGCAGGGCTTGGGCTTCGTCTTCGGTGGCTACCTGATCGTGAACTACGAGGACTCCTACGCCATCGACCGGTGCTTCGGCGACCAAGCGCTCGAGACCACGCTCGGCCTGCTGCGAGGGTGATCCGGGCTGGAGTCCGCCGGCTCGGGTAGAACGGAGCCACGGGCGGGCGACCAGCCACACCACCGCCCGAGGGGCAGCCCATGTCCGCCGATGCCTGGCAGACCGTGCTCGATCGTCTGGACGACGCCGCCAAGCTCGCTGACCTCGACCCCGACATCCACCGCATCCTCCGGTCCCCGGAGCGCGTGCTCGAGGTGGCGGTGCCCGTCCGGATGGACGACGGCACGATCGAGGTGTTCACGGGCTGGCGGGTGCACCACGACACCACCCGCGGCCCGGGCAAGGGCGGCATTCGCTTCCACCCCGAGGTCGACGCCGACGAGGTGAAGTCGTTGGCGGCGGCGATGACCTTCAAGACCGCGATCCTCGACCTCCCGTTCGGCGGCGCCAAGGGAGGCGTGCGCTGCGACCCCACCCTGCTCTCGCTGCACGAGCTCGAGCGCCTCACCCGCCGCTACACCTACGAGATCAGCCCGCTGCTCGGTCCCGACCGTGACGTGCCCGCGCCGGACGTGAACACCGACGGGCGGGTGATGGCGTGGCTGATGGACACGCTGTCGATGACCCAGGGGCACCACCAGCCGGCAGCGGTCACCGGCAAGCCGCTGTCGATCGGAGGGACGCGCGCCCACGCCGGCGCCACGTCGTCGGGCTGCCTGGTGTGCGCCCGCGCCGCGTTCAACCAGCTGGGGCTCACGATGGCGGGCCGCCGAGCGGTGATCCAGGGCTTCGGCAAGGTCGGCGGGCCGCTCGCCTACTTGCTGCACTCGGCCGGGATGCGCGTGGTGGCCGTCGCCGACGTCGGCGGGGCCGTCGCCAACGAGGGCGGGCTCGACGCGGGCCGGCTCTCCGACCACGTGGCCCTCACCGGCTCCGTCGCCGGCTTCAGCGGCGGAGAGCCGATCTCGAGCGATGCGATCTGGGACATCGAGTGCGAGCTGCTCGTGCCCGCTGCCCTCGGTGGGGCCATCGACGAGGAGGTCGCCCGCCGCATCCGCGCCCAGGTGATCGTCGAGGCGGCCAACGGCCCCACCACGATCGGGGCGCAGGCGACCCTCGACGAGCGCGGGGTCGTCGTGGTGCCGGACATCCTGGCCAACGCCGGTGGCGTCACCGCCTCCTACTTCGAGTGGGCCCAGAGCCGGCAGGGGTACCCCTGGGACGAGAGCACCCTCGCCGAGCGGCTCCGCACGCGGATGGACGACGCTTTCGTCACGGTGTGGGCTCGCGCCCAGCAGCTCGGCGTCGACCTGCGTCGGGGCGCCCACGTCGTCGCCCTCGACCGCATCGCGGCGGCCATCGAGGCGAGAGGCCTCTTCCCGTAGCACAGGCGCGATGACGGTCACGGTCCATCCGCCGCCCGGTTCGTACCTCACCGCGGAGCGTGCCAACGCGGTGGCGGCTGGAAGCCGACAGCTGCCGCGTGACGCCTGCTTCGTCGCCGTCCACCGGTCAGGGTGGCGGCTTGGCTCTTCGGTGGTGGAACGGGCACTTGGGCTCGCCGTTGTCCTGGACGGTGCGCCCTCCCTCGGCGTACGGGATGACGTGGTCGATCTCGCAGCGCTCCGCACGCACCTCGCAGGTGCGGTGGGTGCACTCGCGGTGCCGGACGAGGACCGCAGTCTTGGTGGCACCTCGGAAGATGCGCTGCCGGACGCCGACGTCGAGCACGCGCGACGGCGACTCGAACACGATCCGCTCCAGCTCCGCCCAGGTGAGGAGCGGCACGAGCTCGCCGGGTGTCACCACCTGCCCGCTGGTGAGCTCGCACATGCGCTTCATCGAGTCCTCGCCGACCAGGGCCTGCAGCAGGATCCGCGGCTCGGTCGCGCCCGGGGGCTTGGCGGCCGAACGAGCCGCCATGAGCGCCATGGCGTCGGCCCGGCGCTGCGCACGCGTGCGGGCCAGCTGGTCGAGCGTGCAGCCCTCACCGAGGCGTTCGCGCGCCTCGTGGAGATCGGCGTCGAACAGCTCGCGCTCCAGCCGTTCGAGCTCACGGGCGAAGATCTCGCCGTTGACCGGGTCGAGCACCGCGTCGACGACGACCATGCCCTCGAAGCTCCGCGAGCAGTGGACACGGCGCTCGTCGCGGCGGCGCTGCGCCTCGCCTTCGGCATCGTCGGGCGCGGCGTAGATGCGCCAGTACCGCACGATGCGGTCGAAGCTCGACCAGCGCAGCGATGCCGCGCGGTCGATCAAGCGGTGCTCGTCGTCGGCGAACTCCTCGGGGTTCGTTCGCTGGCAGTCGGCCAGCCGACGGACGTGATCGGCGGTGAGCCGCCCGTCGAGCAGCGCGCGCTCGACCATGGGCATGGCGCGCAGGTCCCGCGCCGCCGTCACGGACGCCGTCGCTCGGCTCTTCGGGATCCGACACCTCCACGTGATCCACGCCGTGGCCGACGTGGCCCCCTCGACCGACCACACCTTCGAGCGATCCAGCACGCCAGCTGATCGGATGCAGTGCGCGTCGGCCAGCGATCTGATCCGCTGCGACGCGATGACGTACTCCTCCACCTCGCCGCTCGACAGGTGATCGGTCGGCAGGTCGGAGAGCTCCGCGAACAGGTCGATGATCTCCTTCTGGACCACCCCCATCGCACGGACCCCAGCCATGCACCAACCCTACGAAGAGGGTGTGACAGTCCCGCCCGTCTCGGAGTGGACGTCGCTGCTGGTCACGACGGTCGGGCAAACTGTCGTGGTCATGGACGTCAGCTCCTTGCGCCGCCCGATGGTCATCGGTGCCATGGTCGCGTTGCTCGTAGCGGGCCTGACAGGCGTGATGCTGACCAGGGTCTACGTGCCGGCTCCGGGAGGGCCAGGCACGTCGATGTCGAACGAGGCGCGGTGGTCTCGCCAGGTCACCGACATCCACGAGGTCGCGTTCGCTGCCTCAGCGATCCTCCTTCCTGTCCTCCTCGGAACGACGATGGCCGCGCGCCGTCGATCGCGGGCGTCAGCGGTGGAGGTCGGCGCCGCGATCGGCGCGCTGGTCATGTTGGGCCTGGCCGTGCTCGCCTGGTCGCGCGTTCAGTTCGAGGGCCTCGGACTGTGGGCGGTCACGATCGGTGATGATCTGCGTGGGTTGTGGTTCGCAGCGTTCTCAGATCAGGTGAGGTTCGTCTTCTTGGATGGGCGTGAGGTCCCTCAGAGCCAGATCTCGCCGTGGGTTGTGATCCATCTCCTCGCTCCGCTCCTTGGCCTTCTGCTGCTCATCGTCGGGCTTGTCGCCGCCCGAGGGCCGCGCCGAGTCGTCGTCACCGTCGACGAGGCCGGACCCGATCGCAACCCGTTGGCACGGTAGCGGCGCCGCTTGACAGCAGCGAACACGTGTTCGATGCTGGCGGGATGCGGAGCGGAGCCGCCCAGGAGGAGCTGGCGACACTCGCCGAGCGGGTGCGCCCGGTCACGCTCACCCGCGAGCACCGGTTGCCCGTCCTCCCCGCCCTGGAGGGGCTGGTCCCCGGGGGCGGTCTGCGACGGGGCGCGACGGTGTCGGTGGCCACGACCGCGGGCGCGGGCGGGGCCACGTCGCTGGCGATGGCGCTGGTGGCGGAGGCCTCGCAGCGCGGCTCGTGGGTGGCGGCGGTGGGGTTGCCGTCGCTCGGGTTGGTCGCCGCCGACGAGCTCGGGGTGGCGCTGGAGCGTCTCGTGCTGGTGGCCGCACCGGAGCGCGATGCCTGGGGTGGGGTGGTGGCGGCGCTGGTCGACGGCTTCGACCTGGTGGTGCTCCACGCCGGCCGCCGCGGCCTGCGCACGGCTGATGCCCGGCGCCTGGTGGCTCGGGCGCGCGAGCGCGGCGCGGTGCTCCTGCAGCTGGGATCGGGTTGGCCGGAGACGGCCGACGTGCAGCTCGAGGTCGCGCGGTCTCGCTGGGAGGGCCTCGAGCACGGCCACGGCCGCCTGCTGGCGCGCAAGGTCCGCGTGGTCGGCGGTGGACGGGGCGAGGCCGCCCCGCCGCGCCGCCTCGACCTGTGGCTGCCGGGCGAGGGCGGTCAGGTCTGCGTGGCCGAACCGCCCGTGGCGCCCCTCGTGCTCGAGGACGCGCCGCTCGGCGATGCTCCGCTCGCCGAGGTCGCCGAGGTCGCCGAGGGCCATCGCCCGCTTCGCGCCGTGAGCTGATCCGTTGGGAGGCGAGGGGCGCGCGGTGCGCACGCTGGTGGTGCGCTGCCCGGACTGGCCGATCGTGGCCGCGGGCGTGCCGCTCGACGTGCCGGCGGCCGTGTTCCACGCCAACCGCGTGGTGGCGACCTCGCCGGCAGCGCGCGCCCAGGACGTGGCGCGGCACCACCGCCGCCGGGAGGCCCAGGCCCGTTGCCCCTCGTTGCTCGTGCTCGAGCGCGACCTCGACCGTGACGCTCGCGCCTTCGAGCCCGTCGTCGCCGCGCTCGATGCGCTGACGCCACGCGTCGAGATCACCGAGCCCGGTCGCGTGGCGTTCCCGACGCGCGGGCCGTCACGGTTCTTCGGTGGTGACGAGGCGCTTGCGGTCCGAGCGCACGCGATGGTGGCCGAGGCGCTCGGCGGACGAGGCAGCGCGCAGGTCGCGGTGGCCGACGGGATCTTCGCGGCCACCCAGGCGGCCACCGCGGCCGAGCCGATCGCGGTCGTGCCGCCCGGAGGATCCGCCGAGCTCCTGGCCGGCTGGCCCGTCACCACGCTGGACCGGCCCGAGCTCACCGACGTGTGGGGTCGCCTCGGGCTCACCACGCTGGGCGCCGTCGCCGCGCTGGCCGAGGCCGACGTGCTGGCGCGCTTCGGCACCGAGGGCCAGGTGGCGTGGCGGCTCGCCCGGGGGCTCGACGAGCGGCCGCCGGCGCTCACCCCGCCTCCGGACGACCTGACCGTGCGCGTGGAGCTCGACCCGCCGGCGGACACCGTCGCCCCGGCCGCGTTCCTGGCGCGGGGTCTGGCCGAGGAGCTGCACGATCGGCTCTGGGCGCGCGGATCGGCGTGCACGCGTGTGGTGATCGGCGCCGAGACCGAGCACGGCGAGCGGCTCGAGCGCGTGTGGCGCGCCGAGGGCAGCCTCACCGCCGGCGCCATCGCCGACCGGCTCCGCTGGCAGCTCGACGGCTGGCTCCAGGGCTCGGCCCGCCATCGCCCGACGGCCGGCATCAGCCGCCTGTGGCTGACCCCCGACGAGGTGGTGCCGGCTGGCGGTCGCCAGCTCGGGTTCTGGGGCAGCGACGCCGCCACCGCCGATCGGGCCAGCCGCGCTGTCGCTCGCGTCCAGGGCCTGCTCGGCACCGGTTCGGTGTCGGTGCCCGAGTGGCGGGGGAGCCGCGACCCCGCGACCCAGGTGACGCTCGTCCCTGCCGAGGCGATCGACCTCACCAACGAGCGTCCCGCCGCCGGTCGCCATCGGGTCGAGGGCCCCTGGCCCGGAGCGCTCCCCGCGCCCTCACCCGCCTGGGTCCACCACGATCCCGTGCCCGCGGAGCTCGTCGACGATCAGGACGAGCCGGTGACGGTCAGCGGCCGTGGCGCGCTCTCGGCCCCGCCCGTGCGCCTGTCCGTGGAGGGCGGTGCCTGGCTCGCGGTGGTGGCGTGGGCCGGACCCTGGCCGCTCGAGGAGCGCTGGTGGGACACGGCCCGGCGCCGCCGGCGAGCGCGGCTGCAGCTGGTGACCGCGGATGGGCAAGCCCGCCTCGCCACCCTGGAGCGGGGCCGGTGGCAGGTGGAGGCCACCTACGACTGAGGTCCCGTCGTACCCTGCGGCGGTGCGGGTGCTCGCCTCGGAGCTCTGGTGGGTCGCGCTGGTGGTGGCCGGCGCGCAAGGGGTGCGCCTCGGCGCGTCGATGTGGGCGATCCTCCCGGCCGCGTACCTCGTGGACATCTGTCTGACGCTGCAGCTCGAGGTCGTGCGCCCGTTGTGGCTGTGGTTGCTGAACGTGCTGGTGCTCTCGATCGCGCTCCAGCTCGGCAAGGGCCTGTCGACCATCGAGGCCGTCCACGAGGTGCCGGCCGACCCGCCGCCGAGCCCCCCGACGGCAGCGCAGCAGGCGATGGCCGAGGACCTCCGGGCCGAGGGCTTCGTGCCCGTGGCGCCGACCGCGGTCCTCGTCGGCGATCCCGAGATGGTGCTGTGGGTGCTGGTGCGCGGCGACGGCACGTTCGCCGAGCTCGTCCACGCCGAGCCGCGGGCTCCGGGCTTCGCCTTCCGGACCGAGCTCGACCCGCCCGCGCCCGGCTACGACACCGTCGAGTCGGTGCCGTGGAAGCGCGGCTTTCCCTCGCCGACGACCCGGCGACTCGCGCTGCCCAAGGCGACGTGGCCTGCGCTGCTCGCCGCCCACGACGCTGCGCTGGCCGAAGCGGTCCGGGAGGGCGCCCGGCCCGTGCCCGTCGCCATCGCCGACGCCCTCGCCAACGTGCTCGACAGCGACCGTGCCGCAGCCCGTCGCGTGCTCGAACGCCCATGGCGATCGATGGCCCACCTGTACGGCCTCGGTCGCCGTCCTCGCTCAGCCGGGTAGCCGTCCGACGCCAGCGACCTCGGTGCTCACACCCACTTGCCGGGGTTGAGGATCCCGGTCGGGTCGAGGGCGGCCTTCACGGCGCGGGTGAGCTCCAGCACGTCTGGTCCCAGCTGCCGGTGGAGGTGCCGCGCCTTCAGCGTCCCGATGCCGTGCTCGCCGGTGACGGTGCCGCCCAGGTCGAGCGCGGTCCACATGATCTCGTCGAAGGCGGCTTGCGCCCGCGCCGTGGCGTCGGGGTCGGCGGCGTCGAAGGTGACCAGGGGGTGGAGGTTGCCGTCGCCGGCGTGCCCGATCACCGGGATCGCCGTCTCGTGCTGCTCGGCGATCGCCTCCACGGCGGCGACGAGGTCCGGGATGCGGGGGATCGGGACGCTGATGTCCTCGATGAGCACGGTGCCGAGCCGCTCGACGCACGGGATCGCCATGCGGCGTGCTCCCATGAGCAGCTCGGCCTCCTCGGGGTCGTCCGATGCGGCGACGTACGTCGCTCCTGCGCCCTCGAACGCCGCGGCGACCGCGCTCGCCTCGGCGGGGCCGGCGTCGACCTGGGCGAGCAGGAGCGCGCCGATGCCCGGGTCGAGCCCCATCGGCCGGACCGCCTCGACGGCGGCGACGGCGGCGGCGTCCATCAGCTCGAGCGCCGACGGGCGCACGCCGGTGACGACGGCGGTGACGGCGTGCCCGGCAGCGACGACGTCGTCGAAGGTGCCGACGATGGTGGTGGCGGGTGGCGGCAGCGGGCGGAGGCGCAGGGTCGCTTCCGTGATCACGCCGAGGGTGCCCTCCGAGCCGATGAACAGCCGCTTGAGGTCGTAGCCGGCGACGTCCTTGATGGTGCGCCCGCCGAGCCGGAGGGCTCGGCCGTCGGCGAGCACCACCTCGATCCCGAGCACGTAGTCGGTGGTGACGCCGTACTTCACGCAGCAGAGCCCGCCGGCGTTCGTGGCCAGGTTGCCGCCGATCGAGCAGATCTCGAAGCTCGACGGGTCGGGCGGGTACCACAGCCCGTGCTCGCGGGCGGCGGCCTTCACCTCGGCGTTCAGCAACCCCGGCTGCACGACCGCGACCATCGCCCGCGGTTCGACCTCGATCGCTCGCATGCGCTCGGTCGACAGCGTGATCGCGCCGTCGATCGCTGACGACCCGCCGGACAGCCCCGTGCCCGCGCCCCGCGGCACCACCGCCACACCGTGGGCGTGGGCGATGCGCAACGTGGCCTGCACGTCGGCCGTGCTGGAGGCCCGCACCAGCGCGAGCGGGACGCCCGGCTGCACGGTGGTCGCGCGGTCGCGTCGATAGGCGTCGAGCACGTCGGGGTCGGTGACGAGCGATCCGTCGGGAAGGGCCCGTCCCAGCTCCCGCAGCGCGCCGTCCGTCACCGGCCGGAGGCTACGGCAGACTCAGCGACGTGCCGATCTGGGTGTGCCCGAAGTGCCAGCGCCAGTTCGCCCGCAAGGGCCAAGGCCACGAGTGCTCGCCGGCGATGAGCCTGGAGGAGTACTTCTCCACCGGTCCGCCGTTCGAGCGGCCGATCTTCGAGGCGGTGATGGCGGGGCTCGACGATCGGGTGGGGCCGATCCACATCGAGCCGGTGTCGGTCGGCATCTTCCTGAAGCGGGCGCGCAGCTTCTGCGAGCTGCGACCGATGACGAGGTGGGTCGCGGTGGGCTTCGGGATGCCTCGCACGCTCCAGAGCGCGCGAGTGTCACGCAAGGTCGTCGACAGCTGGCACGTCGTGAACGTGCGCGGGCCCGACGAGGTGGACGAGCAGCTCCTCGACTGGCTCACCGAGGCCTACGAGGCATCGCCGCCCGCGGACTGACCGCTAATCGAACGTGTGGTGCACGGCCTCGACGTTGTTGCCGTCGGGGTCGCGCACGAAGGCCCCGAAGTAGCCGGGGTGGTACTCCGGCCACACCCGCGGCTCGTGGAGCACCTCCGCCCCGAGAGCCACGGCGATGTCGAAGAACTCCTGCACGGCGTCGCGGCTGGGAGCGGTGAACGCGATGTGGGCCTCCTGGCGGACGTCGCCGTGCGTCTCCTCGATCCCGATCCAGAAGTCCGGGAACTGGGTGCCGTAGCCGACGACGCCCGGCGCGGGCTCCATGATGCGCTTGCCCCCGAGGGGTGCGAGGACGGCGTCGTAGAACGCCGCCGCTGCGTCGACGTCGGCGACCTGGATCCCGAGGTGATCGATCATGGGATCATCATCGCCGATGGCGGAAGACCTCGACCGGCCTCGCGGGCTCGACCTGATCGCACCGGTCATCCCGGTGTGCGTGATCGTCGCGCTGATGTGGGTCGAGGAGATCATCGACACCGGCCTCGGCGGCGACCTCGATCGCTACGGCATCGTCCCGCGCGAGGTCTCCGGGCTCGACGGCATCCTCTGGTTCCCGTTCCTGCACGGCGGCTTCGGCCACCTGATCGCGAACACCCTGCCGTTCCTCCTCCTCGGGAGCGTGATCGCGCTGGGCAGCGTCCAGCGGTTCGCCTACGTCACGGTGGTCACGACGCTCGTGTGCGGGATCGGCACGTGGCTGACAGGACCCGCCCACACCGTGCACATCGGATCCAGCGGGATCGTGTTCGGGTACGTCACCTACCTGCTGAGCCGAGGGGTGTTCGCCCGGCACCTCGGCTACCTGCTGGGCGGGGTGCTGGTGTTCTTCGTGTACGGCGGCGCGCTGTGGGGGTTGCTCCCACGGCCTGGCGTGTCGTGGCAAGGGCACCTGTTCGGCGCGCTCGGTGGCATCCTCGCCGCCTGGCTCCTGCACTCGAGGAAGGAGCTCGACGCCTGATGCCGATCGCCCGGTGGAAGGACCTCTGCATCGACGCGACCGATGCCCATCGGATGGCGCGCTTCTGGGGGGCGGTCCTCGGCCTCGAGGTCGACCTCCACGACGACGGCGACGCGGCCCTGCGCGGTGCCACACCGGAGGAGACGATCTGGGTGAACGCGGTCCCCGAGCCGCGCACCGTGAAGCAGCGCGTCCACATCGACCTCGACGTGGCGTCGACCGACGCGATCCTCGCCCTGGGCGCGACCCCGCTGGTCCCCGCCGCCGAGTCCGGGTTCCGGTGGTCGGTCCTCGCCGATCCCGAGGGAGGCGAGCTGTGCACCTTCGAGCGCGACGGACTGCCGACCGCGCCGCCCGCCCTGTACGAGCTGGTGGTCGACACCGCCGACGCGCTGTCCGCCCACGCCCAGGCGGTGTGGTGGGGCGAGGTGTGGGGCGGCACCGTCGTGGACGACGACCGGGGGTTCTCCTGGATCGAGGACGTCCCCGGCGCGCCGTTCGACTCCATCGACTTCGTACCGGTGCCGGAGCCCAAGACCGTCAAGAACCGCATCCACTGGGACATCACGTGCGACGACGTCCCCGCCCTCGTGGCGAGGGGCGCCACCGTGCTCGCCGAGCCGACACCGGCCACCGGGTGGCACGTGCTCGCCGATCCCGACGGCAACGAGGTCTGCGCCTTCGCGTCGTCCTGAGCCAGCGTCGGGCGTAGGTTCCCGGCCATGGCAGGACCGATGGACGGCGTGAAGGTGGTCGAGGTCGGGATGTGGGTGGCCGGCCCGGCGGGGGCCGCGATCCTCGGTGACTGGGGCGCCGACGTGGTGAAGATCGAACCGCCCGACGGCGACCCGTTCCGGGGCCTCCTCTCCGGCCTCGTCGACGGGGTGAGCCCGCCCTTCGAGCTCGACAACCGCAACAAGCGCAGCGTCGGCGTGAACCTGTCGCTCCCCGAAGGTCGCGAGGTCGCCGCCGCGCTCGTCGACCAGGCCGACGTGTTCGTCACCAACGCTCGCCCCAGCGCGCTCGCGCGCGCCGGGCTCGACTGGGACACCGTGTCCGCCCGCAACCGGCGGCTCGTCTACGCCCACGTCACCGGCTACGGCCTCACCGGCGAGGACGCCGACCGGGCCGCCTACGACGTGGGCGCGTTCTGGTCGCGCGCCGGAGTCGCCGCCGCCCTCACGCCGGACGGGCAGCCGCTGCCGTACCAGCGGGGCGGGATGGGCGACCACATGGCCGGGATGGCGGCCGCTGGTGCGGTCGCGGCCGCCCTCTACGCCCGGGAGCGCACCGGTGAGGGCCAGCTCGTGTCGACCTCGCTGCTGCGGATCGGCATGTACATGCTCGGCTGGGACGTGAACATGTCGCTGCGCCTCGGCGTGCCCACCGTGCCGATGACGGTGGTGGCGCCCCCCAACCCGCTGATCAGCGCCTACGAGGCCGGCGACGGCAAGCGGTTCTGGATGCTCGGGCTCCAGGGGGACCGCCACTGGCCCGACGTGCTGCGCGCCGTCGGCCGGCCGGACTGGGCAGGGGACGAGCGGTACGCCGACCTGATGTCACGGTTCGCCAACTCGGCCGAGCTGGTCCGCGACCTCAACGCCATCTTCGCGACGAAGCCGCTCCGCGAGTGGGCCGAGGTGTTCGACCGCGAGGACGTGTGGTGGGCGCCGGTGCAGCACGCCCACGACCTGATCGACGATCCGATCGCACGGTCCGCGGGTGGCTTCGTGTCGGTGCCGGTCGACGGCGGCGACCCCGTCGAGATGGTGGCGTCACCGATCGACTTCTCCGGCACGCCCTGGTCGGCGCGGTCCATGCCGCCTGAGTTCGCGCAGCACACCGAGGAGGTGCTCCTCGAGCTCGGGCACGACTGGGACCGGATCATCGAGCTCAAGGAGCTCGGCGCCATCCCGTAGCGATGCCGCTCAGGCCGCCGCCAAGGGGAGCCGGTCGATGGCGGTGCCCATCAGGTCGATGAAGTTGTCGCAGTAGAACGCCTGGCGAACCTCGTCGGACGCGTCGCCGAGGCTGGCCTCGAAGCGCTCGACCGGACGCCGGCCGCCCTCCACGTGGGGGTAGTCCGTGGAGAACAGCGCCACCTCCATGCCGGCCTGCTCGATGATCCACGCCACGTCCTCGGTGGGGTACGGCGTGGCGCGGACCTGGTCGCGCACGAACTCGCTCGGACGCCGGCTCAGGTCCTGCAGGCGCTGCTCGTGGCGCTCGAAGGCGTCGAAGGCGCTCTCCATCTGTCGCATCCACCCGGGCACCCAGATGGCGCCCTGCTCGATCACGCCGACCTTGAGGCGCGGGTGCCGCTCCAGCACGCCGTCGAAGATCATCGTGGCGAGGGTCTGCATGGGCGGGCCGGGGATCGCCATGTAGTCGACGGACCGGAAGTTCTCGTCGCCGCCATGGAAGTCGGGTACGTAGGCGCCGCCGTTCTCGAAGTACTTCGGGTGCAGGAGCTGGCCGCCGCCTCCCACGTGCAGCACGATCGGGATGCCGGCCTCCTCGGCCTGGGCCCACACGGGGTCGAGGCCGATGTGGCTGGGGGAGTGGTCGTTGGGGCAGCCGCTCGGGACCAGCAGCGCCGCGGCGCCCAGCTCGATGGCCTCGGCGGCCATGGCGTTGGAGCGGTCGAAGTCGGCCAGCGGCACGTAGCAGGTCGGGAGGAGCCGGGGGTCGACAGAGCAGAACTCGACCATCCCGCGGTTGTGGGCCCGGGCCGCCCCGTAGGCCAGCTCGAGGTCACCGCTGCGCTCGAGGCGGAGGAGGTGGCCGTTGTTGAAGGTGTTGAACACCAGCTGGCTCGACACCCCGAGCAGGTCGAGGGCGAGGCCGCGGTCCTCGGCGCGCGTGCCACCTGTGGCCAGGAAGTTCTTGCGGCGCATGATCTCCTCGGCGTCCTTGGCCCGGAACGCGGGGTCGTCGTGCTTCGCCAGCGCCTTGGCGATCCCCTCTGCCTCGCCGGGGCCGAGGCCGAGCTCGACGTTGGGCCGGAGCTTCTCCCGGACGTCCGGGTCGGCGTGGTCCACCAGCCACGTCGGCACCTCCATGATGTGGGCGTCGGCGTCGTGGACGACCCGCCCCTCGATGTACGGCATCGCTTCCCCCTGCTCGGTGCGGCGGATCGAGGTTAGGCCCCACCGCGACGAGGCCTCCAAGCGGCCGGGGACGCGCGGCGGGCCTTGGTCCCCCCCCCTCTCGTGGGCAGTACGCTCGTCGGTGCCTCTTGAACCCGAGGAGGCGCGGAGGGCTCGAGGTCGAGGGTGAGGACAGGTGGACGCACGCGCTGCAGCGCTGTCGGCACTTGCGCAGTTCCAGGTCACGCAGATGACGGTCGGTGACGCGCTCCAGCGAATCGCCGACATCACCTTGGACGCTGTCCCGGCCGCCGCCATCGTGGGGATGTCGATGCTCGGCGATGACGGCCAACCCACCACCGCGGTGTACACCGACGACCGATCTCCGACGATCGACGAGGCCCAGTACCGGGAGGGGAAGGGTCCCTGCCTCGACGCCTGGCGGCACAACGCCATCTACCGCATACCTCGCATCGAGGCCAGCGTGGACGAGTACCCGGCCTTCGCGTCGGCCTGCCTCGACCACGGCGTGCGCAGCACGCTGTCCTTGCCGATGTCCGCCGGCGACCTCGCGGTGGGAGCGGTGAACCTCTACAGCAAGGCGCCCGACGGGTTCGATGAGGAGGACGAGTCGCTCAGCGCCGACCTCGCCGCGGCCGGGGGGGCGGTGCTGGCGAACGTGTCGGCCTACTGGACCGCCTTCGAGCTGGGGGAGCACCTGAACGAGGCGATGCGCTCGCGGGCGGTGATCGAGCAGGCCAAGGGCATCCTCATGGCGGGGTCGGCGGGGCTGACGGCCGACGAGGCGTTCGACATGCTTCGGCACGCGTCCCAGCGTGAGAACATCAAGCTCCGGGAGATCGCCGCCCGGATCGTCGATGGCAGGGCGAGACCAGGAGAGAGCAGTTGAGCGCACGGGACCTGGAGAGCGCGCTGCAGCGCCTCGCCGACGTCCTCCAGAGCCAGAGGACCCTCGGGGCGGCGCTGGCCAACATCGCAGAGGCCGCGGTCGTCTCGATGCCGGGGTGCGACGCTGCGAGCATCGCCCTGTCGATCGAAGGGCGTCCCGCCACCGCAGCGGCGACGGCGCGGATCGCCTTGGAGCTCGACATGGTGCAGTACGACATCCACGACGGCCCGTGCCTCACGACGTTCCGCACCATGGAGTCCCTGCGCCTCGACGTCGTCGAACCGGGCGATGCGTTCCCGCACTTCGCCCGAGCGGCGAACGAACGAGGCGTGCGGGGCGTCCTGTCGGTTCCCGCCACCTGGGGGGACGACCTGGTCGCCACGCTGAACCTGTACAGCTATCGCGGCCCCTTCGACGAGAGCGCCGTGTCGATTGCCGCCGTGCTCGCCGCGCAGGTGGCCATCGCCGTCAGCCGCTCGCCCGAGTTCGCCGCTGCCCGCGCCACGGTCGAGCACGCGCAGCGCGATGCCGAGGACCAGGCCGAGGTCGACATGGCCACGGGGCTCCTGATGGGGATCCAGGGCTGCACGGCGGAGCAGGCCGAGGGTCTGCTGCGCCAAGCGGCCGCCGACGAGGAGCAGACGATCCTGCAGATCGCCCAGCGCATCATCGAGCAGCACAACAGCTCCCGCTGAGGTCGGAAGTGGGTCAGTCGGCGCCGAGGATGGCGAGGTGGCCTTGGCCGTCGAGGACCGCGGTCCAGGTGTCCGGGTCGCGATCGCCGGCGTCATAGGCCATGACCAGCGACTTGAGCACGTCCCAGAGGTCGAGCTGGTCGAGGAGGTCGTCGCGCACCCAGATTGTCGGCGCCGACTGGGGCACGCAGAGCAGCGCCGCCAGGTTGCCCTCGATGGCGGGGAGGTGCTCGATGGCCTCCTCCCACGCGCCCAGCTCGCCACCGCGCGGGCCGAGCAGCCACTCGCGGCTGTCGCGGTCGGGCCACTCGATGCTCACGGCGAGGCCAGGAAGTCCGCGATCGCGGCCGACCACGTGAAGAGGTCCGTGAGCTGGGTGGCGACGTGGAGCTCGCTGGTAGGCAGCAGCGCGTGCAGCCGTTCCGCGGTCGACTCGGGGTGGCCGGGATCCCCGGCCCAGGCGAGCACCAGGGCGCGGTGCTCGAGGGCCGCTATCGCCTCGGTGGGCGGGAGGTCGCTCGCCGCTGCCCCGCGGAGCACCGACGGCAGCAGCGCCTCTGGGATGTCGGCAGCGGGCGGTACCGGCGGGAGGTCGGCGAAGAGGGGGATGCGCGGCGCCTCCGCGGCGGCGGCCAGCCACGCGTCCTTGCCCTGCTGCTCGGCCAGGTCGGCGGCGGCGCGGTACAGGTCGCCCTGCGCGCCGCGGGTGTCCCAGGCGGTGGGCGGGATCACGAGCACGAGGCGGTCGAAGCGTTCCGGCGCCCGTACGGCGGCGTGGAGGGTGGAGGCGCACCCCATCGAGGCACCGCCGGCGTCCACCCGCTCGAGCTGCAGCTCGTCGAGG
>JBJMHD010000105.1:0-9988 GCA_045807565.1 Acidimicrobiales bacterium
CGATGCGCGCCTCGCGGGCGGCGGCCTGCTCGGCGGCCTGCTGACGGGCGGCGGCCTGCTGGGCCGCGATCTCGGCCTCCTGCTCGGCGGTGCGCTCGGCCGGGCCCTCGGGCACGGCGGCACCGCCGACCTTCTCGCCGCGGCGGGAGGCGATGTAGCGGCCCTCCTCGACGGCGTCGGCGATCACGCGACACATCAGGTTGCCGGAGCAGATGGCGTCGTCGTTGCCCGGGATCACGTACTGGATCACGTCGGGGTCGCAGTTGGTGTCCACCACGGCGATGATCGGGATGCCGAGCTTGTTGGCCTCGGTGACGCCGATGTGCTCCTTCTTCGTGTCGAGGATGAACACGGCGTCGGGCAGCTTCTCCATGCGGGCGATGCCACCCAGGTTCCGCTCGAGCTTCTCCAGCTCGCGGCTGAGGAGGAGCGCCTCCTTCTTGGGCATGGCGTCGAACTCGCCGGAAGCCCGCATGCGGCGGTACTCCTGCATCTTCGCGACGCGCTTGCCGATGGTCTCGAAGTTGGTGAGCATGCCGCCCAGCCAGCGCTGGTTGATGTACGGCATCCCGACCTTCTCGGCGTAGCTCTGGATCGGGTCCTGTGCCTGCTTCTTGGTGCCGATGAAGAGGATCGACCCGCCGTCGGCGACGAGGTCGCGGACGAAGATGTAGGCGTCCTCGATCCTGCTCAGCGTCTGCTGCAGGTCGATGATGTAGATGCCGCCCCGCTCTCCGAAGATGAACCGCTTCATCTTCGGGTTCCAGCGGCGGGTCTGGTGCCCGAAGTGGACACCTGCCTCGAGCAGCTGCTTCATGGTGACGACGGCCACGATGGGCTCCTTCCCTCGGTTCGCTGTGCTGGCGACGGAGCGGAACCTGCGTTCCGAGCCGCTGCCGGCGCCGGACCTGGCGCCCTCGGGAGGACGACCGCGGGATGGCCCGGGTGCTTGGTGTGGTGGTGGCGAGATGCCATGGCCGGGCGGTCGCCAGGCCGGTTGGCGATGCTATCGGGCGCCCCCCTGGCCCCGCACGTCGGCGCGGACGGCGAGCAGGAGGCCACTGGCCCCGGCCAGGTCCTCGGCCAGGCTGATCCCCTCGCCCGTGGCCTGGTCGAGGAGGGCGTCGCGGAACGTCTGGCAACCGGGCGGCAGCCCAGCCTGGGCGAGCGCCAGCTCCCTCGTGGCCTGCGGACTGCCCGGGAGGTCGCTGTGGGCATCGCGCCCGACGAGCGGCACGACGACGGGGTCCATCCCGGGCGCGCGGCTGCGCGGCACCGGCACGACGGCATCGCCGCGGGCGGCGATCGACACCGCCGGCAGCGACTCGGGCACCGGGTGGTGCTGGAGCTCGGCCACCACATCGGAGGTCTCCGCCAGCTGGGCGACGGCCGACGAGTCGTCGTCCAGCTCCTGATCGGTGGCGGCGGCGAACACGTCGAGCACCTCGCCGCCGCTGTCGGTGCTCGTCCAGGCATGGACGGCGGTGGCGAGGTCGGCACCCCCCAGCGGCGATCCCAGCGTGGCCAGCATCCCCACCCGCTCCAGCCACGCGACCCCGTGCCGACGCTCGAGCTCGATCACCGCCAGCCGGGCCACCACGCCACCCTGGGAGTGCGCGATCACGTCGATGGGCGCGCCAGGGGCGGCTTCGGCCACCTGCTCGACCAGGTCGGCAAGCCGCCGGCCGGCAGCGTGCAGATCGCCTTGGGTCTCGAGCGCGCCGTACTCCGTGGTGGCGATCCCCGTGAAGGCGTCGGTGGGGTCGGGCACGCGACCGCCTGCGTAGCTGAAGCGCACGACGTCGGCGGTCGCGTACCCGAGCTGGTCGGTGTGCACGTGGTCGACCGTCGAACGGACGCTGTCCGAGCCGAGCCCGGCGACGAGCACCGCCACCCGTCGACCCCGCGGCGGTGGGACGGTGATGCCGTCCTTCGTGCACGGTCGCCCGGCCGCCACCCGAGCGCGCTGCCAGCCCTGGTAGATCGTCCACCAGCTGTCGATGAACGACGACGGGAACGCGAAGCGGTGCCCGTAGTGCCCGGCCGTGCGCAGGAGCTGGCTGCCCCCGTCGCGGATCCACGTGCCCACGGGGGTGACGTGCTCGAGGACAGCGCCGGCGCCCCCGAGGAGCTGTGAGATGGCGCTGCGCTCACCTCGCTCACCCTCGCCCGGCGGGTCGTCGAACGGCACGAGGTGCACGTGGGGCGCGCCGGCGCCGAAGAGCGAGGCGGGATCGAAGTAGGCGTCGCCGCGGCGCGCCCCCAGGTGGAGGTGACCGTCGGTGACGCCGACCTCGTCGCCCTGGTGCACGCGCTGGCCCACCACCACGTCGATGCGCCGGAGGAACGAGTAGCTGGTGCGGATGCCGTCCTCGTGGAGCACGGTGACGTGGAGGGTGCCGGCGACGGAGCCCGCGAAGGTGACGCGCCCGTCTGCCACCGCCCGTACAGGCGTCCCGGGGTCGGTGCCGTACTCGAGGCCCCGGTTGCCCGGCCCGAAGCGCGTGGCGGGCGGGCGGAAGGGGTCGACCACCTCGGCGTCGACGGGTGGCCGGTACGGCGGGTCGGGCGCGGCTGCGGCGGGGGTGCTGGTGCCGAGCGCGGCGACGGCGACGAGGACGAGCAGGGCTCGACGCATCGAGCTTCCCCTCCACGGACGTGGTGGACGGACGTGAGGGGGAAGGGGGCGGCTCGATGCCGCGAGGCGCTACGTGCTCAGGCGGGTTCGCGCTCGGATGCGGCGATGCGCGCCCGGAGCTGGATCACGGCCTTGGTGTGGATCTGGCACACCCGGCTCTCCGTGACCCCGAGGATCGAACCGATCTCGGCGAGGGTGAGGCCTTCGTAGTAGTAGAGCGAGAGCACCGTCTTCTCCCGTTCGGGGAGGCGGTTGATGGCGTCGGCGAGGATGTGGCGCATCTCCTCGACCTCGTAGGCGGCCACCGGGCCGACGCCCGCGTCGGGCAAGGTGTCGCCCAACGTGGCCGACTCGCCGCGGTCGCCGCCCGACAGCATCTCGTCGAGCGCCACGAGGCCGGTGAAGGAGATCTGCCCGAGGGTGGTCTGCAGCTGGTCGTCGGTGAGGTCGAGCTCGTCGGCCAGCTCGGCGTCGGTGGGCGTGCGCCGGAGCTCGCCCTCGAGCTTGGAGTACGCCTTCTCGAGGGCACGAGCCTTCGCCCGCACCGAGCGAGGCACCCAGTCGATCGAGCGGAGCTCGTCGAGGATGTTCCCCTTGATCCGCGCGATGGCGTAGGTCTCGAACTTGAACCCCCGCCCGAGGTCGAACTTCTCGATGGCGTCGATGAGGCCGAAGATCCCGTAGGACACGAGGTCGGCCTGGTCCACGCTCGCCGGCAGGCCGGTGGCGACGCGGCCGGCCACGTACTTCACGAGGGGCGAGTAGTGGACGATCAGCTGGTCGCGCTGCTCGCGACGGCCGTGCTCCTTGTACTCCGCCCACAGTCGCTCGATGTCAGGTTCGAGTTCGTTGCTCATCGAGGACTCATCCCTGGGCCCGCGGGTGGGTGGCGTCGTACACCGAGCGCAGACGCTCCCGGCTGACGTGAGTGTACCGCTGGGTGGTGGCGAGGTCGGCGTGTCCGAGCAGCTCCTGCACGGTGCGCAGGTCGGCACCTCCGTCGAGGAGGTGCGTGGCGAAGGTGTGGCGCAGGGCGTGCGGGTGCGTGGGCGATGCCGAGCGGCGATCGAGGAGGCGCCGGACGTCACGGGGTGTGAGCGCCCGCCCGCGCTGGTTGACGAACAGGGCGTCGGTGGCCGCCCCCCCGTGGAGCGCGGCGTCGCGACGCGCGCCGATCCACTGTCGCAAGGCGTGCACCGCGGGCTCGGACAAGGGGACAGCGCGCTGCTTGCCGCCCTTTCCCCACACGACGGCGCGCTCCTGACGCAGGTCGACGTCGCCGAGGGAGAGCGCGCACAGCTCGCCGACGCGCATGCCGCTGCCGTACAGGAGCTCGAGCACGGCGTCGTCGCGTGCGCGGCGGACCGGATCGTCACCGGCACGCGCGGGCGGCTCGTCGAGCAGGGTGGTGAGCTCGTCCTGCTTGAGCACACGGGGGAGCCGACCGTCGCCCCGCGGCGCGCTGAGGTTGGTTGAGGGGTCGACGGCCACGACGCCGCGCCGCGCCGCCCAGCGGAAGTACCGGCGGAGGGCCGAGACCTTCCGAGCGATCGATCGCTTGGCGTAGTGGCGGGTGGTGAGGTGGGCGACGTACCGGCGCAGCAGCAGCCGATCGACCTGCTCGGGACCGTGCACGCCGCCGCGCTCGGCCCACTCGGCGAAGCCGGCCAGGTCGCGCCGATAGGCCTCGACCGTGCGCGGAGCGACGGAGCTGAGGGAACCCAGGAACTCGGCGTCGTGCCAAGCCATCGGGTCACCGTACCGTCACGGTGCGTCGGGGAGGGAGTACCTTCCGTCACGAGCTCGCCCGCTCGTACCAGCCGCCGGCGACGGTGACCCACCCGCCGGCGAGCAGCTCCTCCAGGGCGACGGCGAGGTCGGGCAGCCGCATCCCCGTGCGCGTGGCCAGGTGCTCGAGCGTGACGGGCTCCCAGTCGAAGGCCTCCAGCACGACCTTGCCGGCGGGCGGCGGCGGCCGGCGCGCGTCGGCGGCGACCGCCCGGGATGCGGCGGTGAGCCCCAGGGCGACCATCACGTCGGTGGCGTCGAGCACCGGCGCGCAACCCTCGGCGATCAGCTGGTTGGTGCCGGCCGAGGACGCGCTCCGGATCGAGCCCGGGACGGCCATCACCGGCACGTCGCGATCGGCGGCCTCCTTCACGGTGAGCATCGCCCCGCCCGCGGCGTGGGACTCGACGACGACCACGAGGTGGGCGAGCGCGGCGATGATCCGGTTCCGCGCCGGGAAGCGCCACGGCTCCGGGCGCGCGCCGAGCGGCGCTTCGCTCAGGAGCACCCCGTCGTGCGCGACCCGTGCCCACAGGTCGCGGTGCTTGGAGGGGTACACCACGTCGAGACCGCTTCCCACCACGCCGACCGGCCTCCCGCCCGCCTCGAGCACGCCGCGGTGCGCGGCACCGTCGATCCCCAGCGCGAGGCCCGACACCACGGTGACGCCGGCGTCGGTGAGCTCGCGGCCGAGCTCGCGGGCGATCCCCGCGCCTGCGCCCGTGCACCGCCGGGTCCCCACGATCGCCACCCGTGCGTCGCCGAGGGCGCCCAGGTCACCCTGCGCGAACAGCAGCGCGGGGTGCTCTTGGTCCTGGGCGAGCGCGTCGGGGTAGCGACCGTCGCCGGGGACCAGGACGTGGACGCCCGCGTCGCGGTGGCGGGCGTAGGTCGCCTCGGGGTCGGCACCCGCGTCGCCACCCACCTCGCGCCACGCCGCCTCCGCCCCCGGCCCGGCGAGCAGCTCGGCAAGCCGGCGCGGCCCCACCTTGGGACGGCCTGCGAGCAAGATCGCGAACCCCAGCGTGCGGCCGTCGGGCTCGGTCATGCCGGGAGGGGTTGGCCGTCGGGCGCGCCGAGCGAGGCGTCGACGCGCAGGTTGAGGGCGACGGCCACGTGGGCAGCGGTGACCACGTCGCTCGGCGATGCGTCGAGGTCGGCGACGGTTCGTGCGACCCGCCGGACACGGTGCAGGCCCCGGGCCGAGAGCCGGCCGGACCGGAGGGCGTGGGCGAGCACGTCCCCGGCATCGGGGTGGAGGGGCGCGAGCTCGTCGAGGGCGTCCACCGGGATCTCGGCGTTGGTGGCGACCCCGCGGCGCGCCGCGACCTCGCGCGCCGCGAGGACGCGTTCGCGCACGGCGCCGGTGGTCTCGTTGCGCTCGGTCCCCATGAGGTCGCTCACCGACGGGCGGGTGACCTCCACCCGCAGGTCGAACCGGTCGAGCAACGGTCCCGACAGCCGTCGCTGGTAGCGAGCCCGCGAGCCGTCGGAGCACCGGCAGCCGCCGGGGCGACCGCCGTGACCGCACGGGCACGGGTTCATGGCGGCGACGAGGAGGAAGCGCGCGGGGAACGTCACCGTGCCGACGGCTCGCGCCACCCGCACCACACCCTCCTCCAACGGCTGCCGGAGGGCGTCGAGCACGTGCTGCGCGAACTCGGCCAGCTCATCGAGGAACAGCACGCCGTTGCACGCCGCCGAGATCTCACCGGGGCGCATCGCCGCGCTGCCGCCGCCGACGAGGGCGACCGACGACGCGCCGTGGTGGGGGGCGCGGAACGGCGGCAGCCGCACGAGCCCGCCGGTGGGCAGCCCGAGGCCCGCCGCGGAGTGGATGCGGGTGGTCTCGAGCGCCTCGCCGTCGGTGAGGGGCGGGAGCAGGCCCGGCAGGCGCGAGGCGAGCATCGTCTTGCCGGCGCCGGGCGGACCGAGCAGGAGGAGGTGGTGGCCCCCAGCGGCCGCCACCTCCAGGGCGTACCGACCGACCGGCTGCCCGCGGACGTCGGCCAGGTCGGGGATCCGAGGGGTCGCCGGCGCGCGCGGGTCGGTGGCGCGCTCGGGCCAGGGCTGCTCGCCCCGGAGGCACCCGACCACCTCGGCCAGCGTCGCCACGCCATGGATCGTGCGGTGGCCGACCAGCCCGGCCTCGTCGGCGCTGGCGTGCGGGAGCACGAGCGCGCGGTCGCCCAGCGCATCGGTGAGGCAGAGGGTGCCTGCCACCGGTCGCACCGAGCCGTCGAGCCCGAGCTCGCCGAGGAAGGCCAGCCCCTCCACCGCCGTCGCCGGCACCTGCTCGGAGGCCACGAGGATCCCGACGGCGATGGCGAGGTCGAGGCCGGCACCGACCTTGCGGACGCCGGGCGGGGCGAGGTTCACGGTGATGCGGTGGCTCGGCCACTGCAGGCCCGAGGTCAGCATCGCGGCACGCACCCGTCCGCTGGCCTCTCGACACGAGCTGTCGGGCGAGCCGACGACCGTGAACGAGGGCAACCCCGAGCTGATGTGCACCTCGACGAAGACGGTGTGGCCCTCGATGCCGAGGAGGGTGGCGGACGGGACGATCCCCAGCACGGCGCGCTCCCGAGGTCGTGGTTCGACAGGTGGCGGCCGGCACGCTCGGCCACGAGGCGCTCGGGTGAGCGTAGGCACGCGCACGCGGGTGCGATAGGGGGTCGATCCGAGCGCGATGCTCTGGTGGTGGGGCTCAACCCGTTCCGTGAGAGCCGCCGCTCCCCTGCCGACTACGTGATGGTGGCGGTGGCGGTGCTCGTGTGCGTCGCGCTGGTGGCGTGGGCCTTCTTCGGCTGAGCGCGCCGCATCAGAACGCTGCGACGAGCACCTCGAGCTGCCCGCCCAGGATGCTCACGACGTCGAACCGCAGCGTGGCCGCTCGGACCTCGTTGGCGTCCAGGTAGCGCCAGGCCAGGGTTCGCAACCGTCGCTGCTTCGTGGGGGTGACCGCCTCGGCGGGGACCCCGAAGCGGTCGTTGCGACGGGTCTTCACCTCCACGAACACGAGCGTGCGGCCGCGCCGCACGACCAGGTCGAGCTCGCCCTCCCGGCATCGCCAGTTGCGAGCGACCACCTCGTACCCCCGAGCGCGGTACCAGGCCGCGGCCCGGTCCTCCCCGGCTTGCCCGAACGCTCGACGAGCGTCGGCCACGAGCCTCTCCCTCCGCGATGGCTCGGCCGTCGGCGGGCAGCGCGCCGCCCGCCTGGCTAGAGCTCCTTCTTCGGGAGCTCCTCGATGTTGACGTCCTTGAACGTCACGATCGACACCGACGAGACGAACCGCGTGGTGCGGTACATGTCCCAGACCCAGGCGTCGCGCATCTGGAGCTCGACGTAGGTGCGCCCGTCCTCGTTGCGCACGACGCGGTCGACCTCGTTGGCGAGGTAGAAGCGCCGCTCGGTCTCCACCACGTAGGTGAACATCGGCGCGACGTCCTTGTACTCCTTGTACAGCTGGAGCTCGATCTCGGCTTCGTATCGCTCGAGGTCCTCGGTCGACATGGCCCGGAGGCTACCTGGGGGCTGCGACGGCGAGCAGGGGTTGTCAGAGGAACGCCCAGCGGTCGGGCGGCCAGATCCGACCGATGGCGCGCCCCACGATGGTGTCGATGTCGATCGTGCCGATCACCCGGCTGTCCGACGAGTTGCCCCGGTTGTCGCCCATGACGAACACCTCGCCCTCGGGCACCGTCACGGGGCCGAAGTCCTGCGTCACCACCTCGTCGGAGAGGTACGGCTCCACGAGGTGCCGGCTGTCGATCACCACGGTGCCGTCCTGGGCGCCGATCGTCTCCCCCGGAAGCCCGATCACCCGCTTGATGAGCTCGTCGTCGTCGGGCTTCTTGATGGCCAACGCCTCGAGCAGGTCCGATCCGATCCTCGTGACCACGTTCTGGTCGTCGTCGGTGCCACCGTCCGGCGACGGGAAGACCACGACGTCGCCGCGGTGCACGTCGTGGAGCCGGTACGACGTGCGGGACACGAGCACGCGGTCGCCCACCTCGAGCTGAGGCTCCATCGACCCGCTCGGTATGTAGAACGCCTGGGCCACGTTCGCCCGCACGACGAGGCTCAGCGCGAGGGCGACGACGAGCAGCAGCGGCAGCTCGACAGCGCGCGGGATGCGCGGCCTGTCTCGCTCGGCCTCTTCGCCGGTCACGGCGTCACGTCCCCTCGGTGCCTGGTGATCGCGGTCGTGCGCCGATCATGCACCACTCGCCGACGGTCGAGCCGAACGGCACGCTACGGTCTCCGAGCGTGAGGGCGCGCAGGCGGAAGGCCGCCGAGGTACCGGTTGCCAAGGGAGCGTCGACCGAGCGGTCCCTGCGCGGGCGGCTCTTCGACGACGAGGACCTGCTCATGCTCACCCGGCCGGGTCGGATGGCGTCCTTCCCCAAGTACGTGGCGACGCTCGGGCTCTACGGCTTCTGGCGCAAGCGCGACACCTCCGCGGTCACCGACCAGCGGGTCCTGCTCGCCCACGGGATCGTGCGGCGCGACGAGCGGTCCATCCCGCTCAGCAACGTCGACGACGTCTCGGTCGCCCGACGGGGGCTGTACTCGCACGTGGACCTCACCATCACCCAGCGGGGAAGCCGCGTCACGCAGCGGGTCGGCCCGCTGTCGCCCGGCGCGGCACGCCGCTTCGCCCGGGAGATCCTCCGCCAGCTCTGAGGCTCGGCGAGGGGTGCGACTAGGAGTCGCGCTTCTCCTTGATCTTGGCGGCCTTCCCGACCCGATCGCGGAGGTAGTACAGCTTGGCCCGGCGGACGTCGCCCCGGGTGACGACCTCGATCTTGGCGACCGAGGGGGCGTGGACGGGGAACGTGCGCTCCACGCCGACGCCGTAGGACACCTTCCGGACGGTGAACGTCTCGCGGATCCCATCGCCCTGGCGGGCGATCACGGCGCCCTGGAACACCTGGATCCGCTCCTTGGCGCCCTCGACCACGCGCACGTGGACCTTCAGCGTGTCGCCGGGCGCGAACTCCGGGATGTCCGTGCGCAGGCTGGACTGGTCGACGAGGTCGGTGGGTTGCATGAAGAGCTCTCCGGGCTGGGGCGCCGTGTGCGTGGGACAGACGAGGATAGGCGGGTCGCCGCTCAGAGGTCGAACTCGGCGAGCAGCCGCTCGTCGTCCTCGGTGAGCCCGCCGCGGGCCTCCACCAGGTCAGGCCGCAGGCGTCGCGTGCGCGCCAGCGCCTGCGCCCGGCGCCAGCGAGCGACCTTGGCGTGGTCGCCGGATCGCAGCACGGCGGGCACCTCCCAGCCCCGGAGCTCGGCCGGCCGGGTGTAGTGCGGGTACTCGAGCAGCCCGTCGCTGAAGCTCTCGTCCTCGGCGGACTCGTCGTTGCCCATCACACCGGGCACGAGCCGACCGACGGCCTCCAGGACCACCATCGCCGCCACCTCCCCCCCGCCGAGCACGTAGTCGCCGATCGAGAGCTCGCCCTCGACGAGGTGCTCCCGGACGCGCTCGTCGACGCCCTCGTAGCGGCCGCACAGGAGGCTGAAGCCGTCCGCCGCCGCCAGCTCCTGGGCGTAGGG
>JBJMHD010000106.1:0-11359 GCA_045807565.1 Acidimicrobiales bacterium
CGAGCTCCGCGGCCGAACCCGCCCGGACGAGCAGGGGCGACGACGGGAGGCGGAGGGCGCGCAGGGCGCCCACCGTCATGGTGGGGTCTAGGAGCTTCTGCGCGCCCGCCATCGCGAGCAGCGCGGCCGCGACGAGGGACGGGCCGGTGAGCGCGGGCACTACTCGGCCGCCTCGGCGAGCGCCTCCGACAGCGATGGGTGCACCAGCAGGCTGTCGACGATGTCGGACACGCGGAGGCCGTTCGTGACCGCCACCGCGATCACCGAGATCAGCTCCGCGGCGTGGCGACCCACGATCGACCCGCCGAGCACCACGCCCGTGGCGGGGTCGCTCACGATCTTCACGAACCCGCGGCTGTGGCTCTCGATGAGCGCCTTGGGCGAGGCCGAGAACGGCACCTTGGTGACGCGCACCTTCCGGCCCTCGGCGAAGGCATCGGCCTCGGCGAGGCCCACGTCGGCGATCTCGGGCACGGTGAAGATCGCCGACGCCGCCTTGTCGTAGTCGAGCTGCCGGCTCGTGCGCGACTGCACGCCCATGACGTGCTCCGCGATTCGCCGGCCCTGCATCGCCGCCACCGACGAGAGCGGCAGCTTCCCCGAGAGGTCGCCGGCCGCGTACACGTGGGCCAGGTTCGTGCGACAGGTCTCGTCGACGGGCACGTACCCCCCGGCGTCCACCTCCACGCCCGCGAGCTCCAACCCCAGGCCCTCGCTGTTCGGCACGGACCCGATGGCGAGCAGCGCATGGCTCCCCTGCGCGCTGCGGCCGTCGTCGCACCGCACCGCCACCCCACCGTCGCCCACGTCGATGCCCACCGCCCGGGCTCCCTTGAGCAGGCGCACGCCACGGCGGAGCAGCTCGTCCTCCAGCGCCGCCGCGACCTCGCTGTCCTTCTGCGGGAGCACCTGCTGCCGCGACACGATCAGGGTCACGTCGCTGCCGAGCGAGCTGAACATGTGGACGAACTCCACCCCCGTCACCCCCGAACCGATCACCACGAGGTGCGCCGGCCACACCGGCGGCGGGTAGGCGTCGCGGGTGGAGAGCACCCGCTGGCCGTCGACCACCGCCCACTCCGGGAGGCGGGGGCGGCTCCCGGTGGCGAGCAGCACCACGTCGGCCTCCACCGCCACCTCGCCGTCCGTCGTGTCGGCCACCACGTCGTGCGGCCCGACGAAGCGGCCCGTGCCGCGGATGATGCGCACGCCCTGGCTGTCGAGCAGCTGGCGGATGCCGTGCTCGAGCTTCTGCTCGATCGCCTCGATCCGACCCTTCAGGGCCTGGGGGTCGACCTCCGCCGCCGCGGCGGTGAGACCCATCTCCGGCGTGCGGCCGACCGCGGCCAGCGCGCCCCCGGTCGCGATCATGGCCTTCGACGGGATGCAGTCCCAGAGGTGGGCGGCGCCGCCGATGACGTCCTGCTCGATGATGGTGACCTCGGCGCCGAGGCGCGCGGCGTGGGTCGCGGCGGTGTTGCCGGCGGGCCCGCCGCCGATGATCACGAAGCGCAGCGGCACACGCCGAGGCTAGCGATCCCCCTCTTGCACCTGTCACAGGGCTCAGGCGGGCCCCGCTACAGTCGAGCAGGTCGTGCCCAGGAGCGTCCTGTCCCGAGCCACCGAGGTCGTCGCCAACCGCCTCGACCGGCGCAGCTTCATCGCCCGATCCGCGCTCGTGGGCAGCGCGCTGGTCACGGCGCCGAGCGACCTCCTGCTCCGCCCCACGTCGGCCTACGCCGCGGTGTGCAGCTGCCAGGGACAGGGGTGCGCGTGCGGTTCGCTGTGCTGCGACGGCTACACCGAGTTCTGCTGCGCGATCTACGGCCGGAACTTCTGCCCCGCCGGTTCGCTCACGGGCGGGTGGTGGAAGGCCGACGGCTCGAGCTTCTGCGGCGGCGCCGCTCGCTACTACATGGACTGCCACAAGCCCTGCGGCACGTGCAGCTGCGGTGGGGGCGGGGTGTGCAGCGGGGCGTGCAACGGCACCCACTGCGGTTGCGGGCTCGGGCGCTGCGACCACCGCAAGGCGGGGTGCACGTCGTTCCGCTACGGGAACTGCAACAACAACGTGGCCTGCATCGGTCCCATCCAGTGCCGCGTGGTCACGTGCACGCCGCCGTGGCAGGTCGACCCGTCCTGCTCGAGCAGCGCGGTGCGCACGGACAACAACACGCGCTCGCACAACCGGCCGTGCCTCCAGGCCCGCCCCGAGATCCACCCCGTCACCGGCGACTGGGACGGCAACGGCGCGTTCGGCATCGGCTTCAACTACCCGCCGAGCGGGAAGTGGTCGGTGCGCCAGACGCTCACCGGAGGCCAGCAGCCCACGGTGGTGTTCGGCCGGCGCTCGGGCGACCTCCCCGTGGTCGGCGATTGGAACGGCGACGGGCGCGACTCCATCGGGCTCGTGCGCGACGCGTCGTGGCTGCTGTGCGACTCGATGTCCCCCACCGTCACCCGCCAGCTGATCTTCGGGCGCGCGTCCGACACCCCGGTGGTGGGCGACTGGAACGGCGACGGCGCCGACGGCATCGGCGTCTTCCGCAGCGCGTGGTGGTACCTCCGCGAGCTCTCGTCGCCGCAGGTCCTCCACAGCTTCAAGTACGGCGCGGCCGGCGACATCCCCGTGACAGGCGACTGGAACGGCGACGGCAGGGACGGCGTGGGCGTGTTCCGACGCGGCACCTGGTACCTCCGCAACACGCTCAGCGGCGGGGACGCCGAGATCGTCATCAGCTACGGGCAAGCGGGCGACATCCCGGTGGTGGGCGACTGGTTCGGCCTGGGCGCCGACAGCGTCGGCGTGTACCGCCCCTCGCAGGGACGGTGGTACCTCCGCCGCTCGGTGCAGAGCGGGATCAGCACCCAGGTCGTGTACGGCGACCGGTGGCTGGTCGGCTGATCGCGTGGCCGCCGTCGTCGCCATCCTCGGCCTGTGCGTGTCCGTGCTGGCGGTCCTGGTCGTGGGGCTCCTGCGCTCCCACGCCGAGATCCTGCGGGCGCTCCACGACCTCGGCGTGAACCTCGAGGAGGGCACGGCGCCGGCGCGCGCCGGCAGCACCGCCCCGATGCACACCGCCCCGGGCGTCGCCCGCCCGCGGGGCGAGGACGCCCCGCTCGGCGCCGCCGGCGACCTCAGCGGAACGTTGCCGACGGGCGGCGCCGCCCACGTCGCCGTCGCCGGGGTCGACCACAGCACGCTGCTCGCGTTCCTCTCCACGGGATGCGGCACCTGCGGCACCTTCTGGGAGGAGCTGGCCCACCACGACGACACCCCGCTGCCCGGGGAGAGCACGCGGGTGGTGATCGTCACGAACGGGCCGGATGCGGAGTCTCCGGCCGCGGTGGCGGAGCTCGCGCCGTCCGGCCTCGTCACCGTGATGTCGAGCGAGGCGTGGGACCTCTACGACGTTCCGGTGTCGCCGTACTTCGTGCTCGTCGACGGGCCGTCCAGCCGCATCGTGGGCGAGGGCGCCGGCACCTCGTGGCGGCAGATCCTCGACCTGCTCGGGCGGGCCATGGCCGATCAAGCGCGGACGACCCCTCGCTCCGCCGCGCGACCGTCGCTGGCGAGGATGCGGGGGCAGGACCGGGCCGAGCGCGTGGACGCCGAGCTGCGAGCGGCGGGCATCGAGCCCGGCCACGAGAGCCTGTACCCCGCCGCGCACCCCTCCCACGAGATCGAGGAGGCCGGGCGCTGATGGTCGCGCTCGCCGCCCACGGGGTGTCCGTCGACCTGCCGAGGGGCTGGGACGGGCAGATCCGCACGGTGGAGAGGCCCGAACCGTCGGCGGCCGGCCCGGCGGCAGCGCCCGGCACCGCGGGCGCGCCCGCGCCGGTGATCCTCCACGCCGGATCGTTCCCCTTGCCGGCCGAGCGTGGCGACTACGGGTCCGGCGCGGTGGAGGTCATGCAGGGGTCCGACGTGTTGGTCTGCCTGCTCGAGCACGAGCCCGAGGCGGCTACCACCGCGCTGTTCCGCCGCCATGGGCTCCCGCGGCTGCGCGCCGATCGCTTCTCACCGCAGACCATGCAACGGGCCGTCCCGGGCATGGCCGGAACGCAGCACTTCTTCCAGGTCGCGGGTCGCCCGTTCTGCCTCTACGTGGTGGTCGGGAGCTACACGACGCGGGGCCCGCTCGTGCGCGCCGCCGACGACGTCGTGCGCACCATCCGCCTCGACGCCTGAGGTTTCCCTTCGCCACCGGCCGATCCGTACGATCGTCCCGATGAGCGACGCACCGGCCCCGCGGGCAGACCGAGACGCCTGGCGCGCCCTGGCGAGCAAGGACCTGAAGGGTGCCGACCCCGACACCCTGGTGTGGCAGACGCCCGAGGGCATCGCCGTGCAACCTCTCTACACGGCTGCCGACCTGGACGGGCTCGCGCACACCGACACGATCCCCGGCGTGTCGCCGTTCGTCCGAGGCGTGCGCGCCACCATGTACACCGGGCGGCCGTGGACGATCCGGCAGTACGCGGGCTTCTCCACCGCGGAGGAGTCGAACGCCTTCTACCGGCGCAACCTGGCTGCCGGACAGCAGGGCGTGTCGGTGGGGTTCGACCTCGCCACCCACCGGGGCTACGACTCCTACCACCCGCGGGTGGTCGGCGACGTCGGCAAGGCCGGTGTCGCCATCGACTCCGTCGAGGACATGAAGATCCTCTTCGACGGGATCCCCCTCGAGAAGATGTCGGTGTCGATGACGATGAACGGCGCCGTCCTCCCCGTGCTGGCGAGCTTCATCGTCGCCGGCGAGGAGCAGGGCGTCACGCAGGACCAGCTGAGCGGCACCATCCAGAACGACATCCTCAAGGAGTTCATGGTCCGCAACACCTACATCTACCCGCCTGAGCCCAGCATGCGGATCGTGGCCGACATCATCAGCCACACCGCCGAGCACATGCCCCGGTTCAACTCCATCTCGATCTCCGGGTACCACATGCAGGAGGCCGGCGCGACGGCCGACCTCGAGCTGGCGTTCACGATCGCCGACGGCTGGGAGTACGCGCGGTTCGCAACGCGACGAGGCCTCGACATCGACGTGTTCGCCCCGCGCCTCTCGTTCTTCTTCGCGATCGGGATGAACTTCTTCATGGAGGTCGCCAAGCTGCGCGCCGCCCGGCTGCTCTGGGACCGGGTGATGGCCACCTTCGACCCGAAGAACCCGCAGTCGCGCATGCTGCGCACCCACTGCCAGACGAGCGGCGTCTCCCTCACCGAGCAGGACCCGTACAACAACGTCGTGCGCACGGCGATCGAGGCGATGGCCGCGGTCCTGGGCGGCACCCAGAGCCTGCACACCAACTCCTTCGACGAGGCCCTCGGCCTTCCCACCGACATGAGCGCTCGCATCGCCCGCAACACGCAGCTCGTGATCCAGGAGGAGACCGGGATCCCGAAGGTGGTGGATCCGCTGGGCGGGAGCTACTACGTGGAGGCCCTCACCCAGGCCCTCGCCGATCGGGCGTGGACGATCATCGAGGAGGTCGAGGCGCTCGGCGGGATGACGCAGGCCGTGGCGTCCGGGATGCCCAAGCTGCGGATCGAGGAGGCGGCGGCACGCCGCCAGGCGCGGGTGGACCGCGGCGAGGAGGTGATCGTCGGCGTCAACAAGTACCGGCCCGACGAGCCCGCTCCCATCGACGTGCTGGACATCGACAACACCAAGGTCCGCGAGCAGCAGGTGGCGCGCCTCGAGCAGATCCGCGCCACGCGCGACGCCGCGGCCTGCGAGCAGGCGCTCGAGCGCCTCCGGGCGGGCGCGGCGGGCGACGCGAACCTGCTGGAGCTCTGCATCGAGGCGGCTCGAGCACGGGCCACGGTGGGAGAGATGAGCGACGCCATGGAGGCGGTGTTCGGCCGCCACAAGGCCGAGATCCGTAGCATCACCGGTGTGTACGGCTCCGGCTTCGAGGGCGACGCCGACTTCTCGGAGATCGTCGCCGACGTGTCGGCGTTCGCCGCCGAGGAGGGCCGTCGACCGCGGCTGCTGATGGCCAAGATGGGCCAGGACGGCCACGACCGGGGCGCGAAGGTCGTGGGCACCGCGTTCGCCGACATCGGCTTCGACGTGGACTTCGGACCGCTGTTCGAGACACCCGAAGAGGTCGCTCGGGCCGCGGTGGAGAACGACGTGCACGTGGTCGGCGTGTCGAGCCAGGCGGCGGGGCACAAGACGCTGGTCCCCCAGCTGATCGAGGAGCTCGCCAAGGCGGGGGGCGAGGACATCCTCGTCGTGTGCGGCGGCGTCATCCCCCCGCAGGACTACGACGAGCTGCGGGCGGCGGGCGTGGTGGCGATCTTCGGGCCGGGCACGAACATCCCGGACGCCGCGGCAACCGTCCTCGGGCTCCTCCGTCAGCGGTCCACGCCCTGACCCGCTCCGTGGCCGCCGAGGACGAGCCCGCGGGCACGCGCCTCGCCGAGGCGGTCCGATCTGGGGATCGGCGGGCCCTGGCCCGCGCCATCACCCTGGTGGAGTCCACCCGCGACGATCACCGAGCCGACGCCGGCCAGCTCGTCGACGAGCTCCTCCCCCACACGGGCGCGGCGGTGCGCATCGGGATCTCCGGGGCACCAGGCTCCGGCAAGTCCACCCTGATCGAAGCCCTCGGCCTGCACGCCGCCGACCGAGACCACCGGGTGGCGGTGCTGGCGGTCGACCCGTCGAGCCGGCGCACGGGTGGCTCCATCCTCGGCGACAAGACGCGCATGGCCGACCTCGGCCGACACCCGAACGCCTTCATCCGTCCCTCACCGTCGTCGGGCACCCTCGGCGGGGTGGCCCGACGGACGCGTGAGGCGATGCTGCTGTGCGAGGCGGCGGGCTTCGACGTCGTGCTCGTGGAGACCGTCGGCGTGGGTCAGTCCGAGGTCGCGGTGGCGGACCTGGTCGATCTCTTCCTCCTCGTCGCGTCGCCCGCGGGTGGGGACGAGCTCCAGGGGCTCAAGCGCGGGATCATGGAGCTGGCCGACCTCATCGTGGTGAACAAGGCCGATGGGGAGCTGGCGGCGGCCGCCGAGCGAGCGGCAGCGGACCTACGGCACGCGGTCCACCTCCTCCGGCCCAAGCGCCCGGGCTGGGAGGTGGGCGTCGCGACCTGCTCAGCGCTGAGCGGAGCGGGGCTCCCCGAGCTGTGGGAAGCGATCGAGACCGCGCACGAGCGGCTCCGCGCCGACGGCCTGGCGGCGCTGCGGGCGAGCCAGAGCACCGCCTGGATGTGGAGCGAGGTCACGGAGACGCTCCTCGATCGGCTGCGGAGCGACCCCGCCGTGCGAGAGCTCGTGCCCGAGCTGGAGCGGAGCGTGGCGGCAGGTGAGGTGGCGGCGACGCTCGCCGCCCAGCAGCTACTGCGCGCCTTCCTCCGAAGCTGATCGAACCCCCGACGACGGCTCGCCCGGCGCGGCGCCGTCTCGTCCAGGTCCGTAGTGGTAGTGCGACGGCTCCACGCCGAGCTCGAGCTCGATGCGCCGGACCCGTTCGAGGGTGCGCTGCGACACCGTGCGGTGCGCCGCGATCAGGTCGGCGATGACGCCGAGGGCGAAGATCTGGACCGCGGCGACCAGGAGCGCGCCGCCGACGATGATCGACTGCACGTGGCCCGACCGGTCGCCGTTCGCGATCCAGTCCCACACGAGGGGAAGCCACGCCACCACGCTGAGGAGCACCAGCCCGCCCGCCAGCCAGGTGAAGACCTTGAGCGGCTCATAGCTGGCGTAGATGCGGAAGATCGCGACGACGTTGCGGCGCACGTAGCCCCACATGGACCCGAACAGCCGCGACTCCCGCATCTGGTCGTTGGTGCCGACCACCACGTGGTCGACGGCGACGAGGCTCTTGCCGGCCTGGATGAGGGACTCGAGCGTGTAGGTGAACCGGGACACCACCGTGAGCCCCAGGGCGGCGTCGCGGTTGTAGGCCCGGAAGCCTGAGGTGGCATCGGGAACCGTGGTGCCCGAGGCCTGCCGCACCACCCAGCTGCCGGCGCGCTGGAGGCGCTTCTTCACCATGGAGAAGTGCTCGATCGCCATGACGTCACGGTCGCCGATGACCATGTCGGCGTCGCCGCGCAGCACGGGGGCGACGAGCGACGGGATGTCCGCCGCCGAGTACTGGTTGTCGGCGTCCGTGTTCACGATCACGTCGGCGCCGAGCTTGAGGCAGGCGTCGAGGCCGGCCTGGAACGCGTAGGCGAGGCCCTTGTTGTTCGTGAGCTTCACGATGTGGTCGACGCCGAGCTCCTTCGCCACCTCGACGGTGCGATCGGTGGACCCGTCGTCGATGATGAGCCACTCGACCTCGTCGAAGCCCTCGACCTCGCGCGGCAGGGCGCCCAGCGAGACCGGCAGCTGGTCTTCCTCGTTGAGGCAGGGCACCTGGATGATGAGCTTCACTCAGAAGTCCCTCGTGAGCAGGTCGAGCATGGTGACGTAGAGGAGTACCAGGGTGGCGGCGGCGGCGAGGCGACGGACGCCCTTCGCCTCCAACCATGGCGCGAACGCCACCAGGAAGAAGGGGATGAGGGCCAGCGAGTAGCGCGCGCTCGCTCCGCCTCCTCTGTGCACCTGGAAGTAGGACTGCGCGAGCAGCAGCATCGGCGCGACGACCGCCACGGCCACCGCACCGATCTCCAAGGCCTGCAGCTCGCGCTTGCCGTGCCCGAGGGCGGTGGCGATCGCGGGGGTGTACACGCACAGGAGCCCCACGCTGGCGGCGACGCCGGCGACGTAGTTCGGGCCGCCGTTCTCGTAGGCCGTGAGGAGCTTCGAGGAGTACACGCCCAGCGCGTGGTACGGGAACTCCGGGAGGATGGCTCGGGCGCCGAGGAGCGCTTCCACGACCTCCGCGTACGGCACCACCGCCCGGGCGTCTCGCACGAGCTGCCACCCCTGGTACGTGATGGCGGCGACGATGGCGGGCGCGGCCCAGCGGAGCCGGGCCGTCAGCGTTCTCGAGTCGGTCCACCGCTCGATCAGCACGCCGAGCGTCGCCGCACCGATCGGGATCACGGCCAGCGGCTTGATGAGCACGAGCACGACGGCTCCGGCGCAGAGGAGCAGCACCGTCGAGAGGCGCTGATCCCGACGCGAGCGGTCCCAGCCCACGAGCACGAGCGCCCCGATGAGGATCGCGGCGGCGTCGTTGGTGACGGTCGACGCTTGGCTGACGACCGGAGGGGCGAGCCCCGCCAGTGCGCACACGATGGCGGTCGGGACGACCGCGGCGCCGCGGCACGCGCGGAGGAACCACCACAGCACCGCAAGACCCGCCGACAGCCACACCATCCCCGTCAGGCGAGCGGCGTTGACGAAGTCGTTCACGACGAGCGTGAACGGCTGCCGGATGACCGCCGTGATGGCGTAGTACAGCGGGGGTTGCTGCGCCTCGTAGGAGTAGCCACCCGCGTCGATCGCCTCCGGTGGCACGACGTCGGCCAGGCAGTCCGCCACGCGTCGCCCGCTGATCGTGCGACAGGCGACGTCTCGGGCGGTCTCGGGAAGGACCTTGTCGCCGACCCGCGGCACCTCCCCTCGTTCGACCCGACGCAAGTAGTCGATGTGCGCGTACTCGTCGTACACCGACAGCTCGTCGTTCCTCGCGACGGCGATGGTCGTGGTGGCGAGCGGCATCACGACGACGACCAAGGTGAACAGGACCGCGCCGACCACTCGGCTGGCTCGGGGCCTCGGACCGGAAGCTTGCTCGGCGATGGTGGGGGTGGCGAGGCCTCCGGACATATGGTCGCCAATGGTCACTCAAATCGGCTGCCTGGCGCTAGATGGCGACACCGGAGTGGGCCGGACGCGCCGTCAGCACCTACATTGCGGGCCGCGACCGCTGGCCAGGGCCTGCCCTCCGATCACATGCAGATCCTCTTCTTCGGCACCTTCGACGAGCAGGCCCACCCCCGGGTCCGAGCGTTGCGAGAGGGCTTGGCGGCAGCGGGCAACGAGGTGGACGTCGTCAACGCGCCCCTTGGTGTCCCGACCTCCGATCGCGTCGCCCTGGCTCGCAACCCCGCTCGCGCCCCGCTGCTCGTCATCCGGATCCTCCGGTGCTGGGTGCGCCTCTGGCGTGCCGGTCGGGGCCGCCGGCCCGACGTCGTCGTCGTCGGGTACCTGGGCCACTTCGACATCCACCTGGCGCGCCTGCGGTTCCGACGCTCGACCCTCGTCTTGGACCACATGGTCTCGTTGGGCGACACCGCCCGCGACCGCGGGCTCGGTGATCGCTCGATCGTGGCTCGCCTGCTCGATCAGGTCGACCGGTGGGCGCTCCGTGCCGCCGACGTGGTCGTGGTCGACACGATCGAGCAAGGCGACGCGCTCCCCCATCGACCTGAGCACCTCTGCGTGGTGCCCGTGAGCGCCCCGGAGGACTGGGCCAAGGCGACGCCCGCGTCGGACCGTCGACCGGGCGAACCGCTGCGCGTCGTCTTCTTCGGTCTCTACACGCCCCTGCAGGGTGCACCGACGATCGGCGAGGCCCTGGCACTGCTGCGCGACCGCACCGACATCGAGGTGACGATGGTCGGCCGCGGCCAAGACCTGGAGAGCACGCAGCGCCACGCCGCGCCCAACCCCCGGGTGGAGTGGATCGACTGGGTGGAGCCGCAGGCGCTCCCCGCCCTCGTCGCCGCCCACCACGTGTGCCTCGGCGTGTTCGGCGACACCCCCAAGGCGCTGCGGGTGGTGCCGAACAAGGTCTGGCAAGGCGCGACGGCGGGGTGCGCGATCGTGACGTCCGACACGCCGACGCAGCGACGGGCGCTCGGGGACGCCGCGTGCTTCGTGCCGCCCGCCGACCCCCACGAGCTCGCTCGCGTCCTGCGCCACTTGGCCGACGACGATGGCGAGCTCGCTGACCGACGCACTCGGCTCCGACGCAGGATGGCGGATCACGCCAACCCGGCGCGTGCGGTCGAGCCCTTGCACAGCCTCCTGACCCACCTGACTCCCGAGGAGCACACCATGGCCGCGCCGTCACTGAGCCTCAACGCATGGCTGCGATGGGACGTGATCGCGCACGAGCTGTCGTCATCGCCGCCCGCGACGGTGCTCGAGCTCGGGGCGGGCCAGGGCTCGGTCGCCGCCCGGCTGGCAGACCGCTACGACTACACCGGCGTCGAACCCGACGCGGAGTCCCGCGCGATCACCCGGGCACGGCTCGGGCCCAGCGCCCGCGTGCTCGGCGACGTGTCCGAGCTCGATCCAGCGGAGACCTTCGACCTCGTGTGCGCGTTCGAGGTCATCGAGCACCTGGAGGACGACCGCGGGATGGTGGGCGAGTGGGCCCGGTTCGTCAAGCCCGGGGGCCGGATGCTCATCTCGGTTCCCGCCCACCAGGACCGG